>NZMV01000048.1 GCA_002694645.1 Crocinitomicaceae bacterium
CGCCTGTATGTTCAAATAGCGTATTTTCTATAGTAATATTTGAATTTTTAAACCCATCTAAATTATTTAATCCAATTGATTTTATCCAAATACCATAATGCCCAGTATGGTGAATAAAACAATTGGATACACTTAAATTTGACAATAAATTATAATCATGGTTAGAAGTATCAGATTGTGATTCAAATTTTATTCCATATCCCTTGTGTGCATGAGTCATTACAGATGGAGTTGGGAAAACATCGTGGATTTCAAGGCTATCCATGAGAAAATTATTTAGAGAATCAGTATCGGTTACTACTTTAATACCAAATCTTACATTTTTTCCCGAACCCCAAGTGTTTGCTATTCCGCCAAACCCGCTAATTGTTTTTGTATTTCCTAAGCTATCTAAATGAGTATTTTCGTTAGTAAGCTCAAGGTTTTTAATTATAATTCCATCATCATTATAAACCAAAATACAAGATTGATAACCATCTCCGTTTAGGATAGGTTTTACTGTACCCCCATAACTTCCTATGTAAATTGGATTTTGTGGATTTCCAGAGCCCCTAACCCAAAACATACCATTAAAAATTTCTCCAGATTTAAATAAAATAGAGTCTCCAGGGTTGAAAATCATAGAATTTAATTGAGAAATAGATTTAAATGGGCTCATCGGAGTTAAACCGTTATTCTGATTATTCCCTAATGAACTGCTTACATAATACACATTTGCACTAACCTGTATATTAATAAAAAAGAAAAATAAATAGAGAGTTAATTTTATAAATGAACAGTTAATAAGAGCCATTTAAAACTTATCAATTAAATATTTGTAAGCTTGTTCCTTAACTAAAATCACTAAAATGTAGGGACCACTTTCTAAATTTGAAATTAAAATATGATTGGTATTATTTGTCTTAATTAGACGACCCATAGTATCATATAAAAATAACTTATCAATTGAACTAATATCACATTCAACAGTCAAAAGCTCACGAACAGGGTTAGGGAATATTTTGAAATTAAGATCCTTATACAAATTAGCACTTTCAATTTGGACTGGGGATGTTAGACAAGTATCGCAAGATCCCCAACACACAGCTTCAAGTATAGTATCATGATTGGGAACAACAAATAGTCGATTGGTATTATTTAAATCCCCATTTGTACATGTGGAATTCCCATCTAAATTCTCCTCTATTGACCAATTATCAGCAGAAAATTTATATTCTATAGTGTCTCCTACTGGAAAATAGGAAGTGAATTCCCAAATATTGTCCTGATTTGGATCTACCATAGTATCACAATTACCACAAAATGAATTAAATGTGGCGTTGATTTCAGGATTAGAATAATTCTCTGTAACATTATTCATGTCCACTTTAAAAGTAACACTAGATAACGCTGAGTTTACTACATAAAATTCAATCGAATCTACATCGTCTACTACAAATCCTGGAGTACATGGAACTGATCCTGAACCTGAAGTAGAAGTATGGACTAATTTATAGGTGCCTACAGATAAAGGCGCAAGTAATAATGTATCTCTAGTATCACATATCGCAGCTAAAAACCCTTGGCAATGATGAGAAGATGATTGAATATTGTTTCCTAAAACAGAAATAAATTTATGATCTAATGGACAATCACTATTGGCAAAAGATAAATCAATAAAAACAGTAATGGAATCTAATTCTGTTGGTGTGGATGGGGATATAGTAATGCCGTTAATCCACGACATTTGAGCATTGTATTGTAAAGCTGTAAAATAAAGAAAGAAAAGTAGGGCTCTTTTCATTGAAATAATGAAATGTATTAACTTTTTAAATATATATAAAATTAGTGTAAAATCAATTTTCTATATTTTGAACAACTTTCACGGTTATGTGGTTTATAAGATTTATTTTTTGAAATATTAAATCAATTTGAAAATATGATTAACAAGGAAAAACTCATTTTTATACACGTTCCAAAAACGGGCGGGACTACCATTAATACCGCTATGAATAATAGTTTTTGGCAAACAGAAGTTGGGTTTAATTATAGACATATTCTACCAAATAAGGTTTCTAATTCGGGTGACATATTTGACCCTACAGAAAATGAAAAATATCTTGATTTTGTGATATTCATGATGCTAAGACAGCCCATTGACAGAGTAACTTCAGAATATCATTTCATAAAAGAAAGAAAAGAGTTTATTGACTTACTACAGAGAAAGCCCAAAGATTTTCAATCCTACATAAAAAATGAGCAAACTAATAATGGAACGGTTAACTTTTTAAAGGGTCGTAGAATGTACTCTAAACATAGGTCCAGTGAGGATGACTTAACAGATATAATTAATACTATAGAAAAAATTCCAGTTCACGTAGGAATCTTTGAATATTTTAATGAATCACTATCTTACTTTAGTGACATTGCTGGAATTAAATGGGGGAGAAAAATTGAAGTTAAAAGAATGACACTTAGGAGACCAGGAATACAAGAAATACCTGAAGATCTTATAGAACTCATAAATGAAAGAAATAGTTTAGATTTAAAACTTTACAATCATTGTCTAAAATTATTTAATGAAAAATTAACTCATATTTCTAAGAAAAAAATAACTTTCATAAAGGATAAATACAATCATGTAATACCTTACTGCATGAAATGGTGCTTCTTCGAATTTTGTTTGGAAAACAAAAAATTTATTAACTCTAATTTAAACTTCTTTAAAAAATTAACATTTTACTTAATTCAAACTAAAAAAATAAAGGATGGCAAATTATTTACTAAGGCTTGGAACAAAACTTTTTTAAATACATTTAATCATGCATTCAATGAGAGCATTTTAAATGAAAAGCTTCAAAATTGTTATAATAAAAACGTAGATCCACTAGAACAGCTTATAAAAATAGCTAAACAAATAGATGATTTTCTAAAAGAAAATAATGCTGATAGGACTAACTATTATAGACCTTTAGAATTTAATGAAAAACTAGTTGAAACCTATTCAAATAAAATATTCAGCTCTTTTTTGGGGCGCTAATCCATTTCAACCATTTGCCATGCTCCAGAGCTAATTAAGGGTTCAGCTTGTTTAAATTTCATTTCTTTGGTTTCTCCATTTTGTAAATTCAAAACCTTAACCCTTTCATTTCTTCCTGGTTTTTTTGCTACCATAACAGGCTTAGACTTTACTGGGGAAGACTGATCTCGTTGGGCTACTTCCTTGTTCATTTGAGTGGCTTGAGCCAAGTCTTCTCTTCCTGTTTTTAACTTACTATAGTCTTGCTTTTGTGGTTGATTTGACGAAGTAACTGTCTGCTCATTTGAATCATAAATTTGAGCTTTCATCAAAAAAGAGATGATGTCTCTATTCATCTTGTCCATCATACTTTGAAACAACTGGTACCCCTCTAACTTATATATTAGCAGTGGGTCTTTTTGCTCATATTGAGCATGGTAAACACTTTGCTTTAAGAAGTCCATTTCTCTTAAGTGTTCTTTCCACTCATTATCAATAAAACCTAAAGTGATATTACGCTCTAGTGCTTTTAGTGCTTCCAGGCCTTCTGTATCATAAACTTTAGACAGCTTTGCAACTACCTTCATTATCCTTTTTCCATCGGTAAATGGAATAACGATGTTTTCAATTTTTTCTCCCTGTTGTTCAAATATATTTTTAATGACGGGGAATGCTTTTTCTTGAATGTACAATGATTTCCTATCGTATCTTTCCTTTGCTTTTTCGTAAAGTATAGATGTTAGGTCGTTTACATCTTTTTCTAAAAATTCTTTTTCAGAAAACGGAGACTCTATTCCAAAATTGGTAATTACATCAATTTTAAACCCTTCAAAATCAGAACTTTCTTGCGTGTATGATACGATACTAAAACTGATGTCGTAGATCATATTGTCAATGTCTAAATCCAGTTTCTCTCCAAAAAGAGCATTTTTTCGTCTATTGTAGATGGCTGTTCTTTGACTATTCATCACATCATCAAATTCCAATAGTCTTTTTCGAATACCAAAATTGTTTTCCTCTACCTTTTTTTGCGCCCTTTCTATAGACTTGGTAATCATGCTATGTTGAATAACTTCTCCATCTTTATGGCCCATCCTATCCATCATCTTGGCAATTCGTTCTGATCCAAATAAGCGCATTAGATTGTCTTCAAGAGAAACAAAAAATTGTGATGAACCTGGATCTCCTTGTCTTCCTGATCTACCTCTTAACTGCCTATCTACTCTTCTTGAGTCATGTCTTTCTGTACCAATTATGGCTAATCCACCACCATCTTTTACTCCCTCTCCAAGCTTGATATCAGTTCCTCTTCCTGCCATATTAGTGGCAATGGTAACAGTACCCGCTTTTCCTGCTTCAGTAACAACTTCGGCTTCTTTTTGGTGAAGCTTGGCATTAAGTACTTGATGAGGAACTTTTTTCATTTTAAGCATTCTAGAAAGAAGTTCAGATACTTCTACTGACGTAGTTCCAACTAACACTGGTCTTCCAGCTGCTCTTAGCTCTTCAATTTCATTTATAATAGCTTGGTACTTTTCTCTACCAGTTTTAAAAACTAAATCATTTTGATCCGCGCGAATAATAGGCTTATTGGTTTGAACCACAACCACATCTAATTCGTAAATATCCCATAATTCTTTTGCTTCCGTCTCCGCAGTACCCGTCATACCTGAAAGCTTATGATACATCCGAAAGTAATTTTGAAGTGTTATAGTCGCATAAGTCTGTGAAGCAGCTTCTACCTTTACATTTTCTTTCGCCTCGATAGCTTGATGTAATCCATCCGAATATCGTCTTCCCTCCATTATTCTACCCGTCTGCTCATCCACAATCTTTACCTTATTATCCATGACAACATATTCAATATCTTTTTCAAACAAGGTATATGCTTTTAATAATTGGTTCATGGAATGAATACGCTCGGCCTTTACTGTATAATCAGCCATCATCTCGTCCTTCATCTTTATGATTTTTTGAGGGTCTTGATGCTTTTGTTCGATTTCAGCAACCATTTCTCCAATATCTGGAAGAATATAAAAGTTGGGGTTATTCTCACCCGAAATAAGATCAATTCCTTTTTCAGTAAGATCTATCGTATTATTTTTCTCATCTATCACAAAGTATAAAAGTTCATCTGCTTTAGGCATTTCTTTAGCGTTGTCCTGTAAATAAAAATTCTCTGTTTTTTGTAGATGAACTTTTATTCCTGGTTCACTTAAATACTTTATTAAAGCTTTATTTTTTGGTAATCCTCTAAAAGATCTAAAAAGGGCTAAACTCCCTTCTTCAAACAATTTCTTTTGCTCTTTTTTATCTAATCCTTCTTTATCTGACTGAGTTATTTTGGTTTTAGCCTCGTTTAATAGCCCATTAATTAATTTTCTTTGATAATTTACTAAGGTTTCTACTTTAGGCTTAAGTCCAACATACTCCTGCTCATCCCCTTTTGGCACCGGGCCAGAAATAATCAAAGGTGTTCTAGCGTCATCTATTAATACAGAATCAACCTCGTCAATTATAGCATAATGGTGTTTTCTTTGAACTAATCCTTCTGTTTCTGATACCATATTATCTCTCAAATAATCAAATCCAAATTCATTATTTGTACCAAAAGTTATGTCGGCATTGTATGCAGCCTTTCTTTCTTGAGAATGAGGTTGATAGCGGTCAATACAATCTACAGATAGTCCATGGAACTGATACAGTGGCCCCATCCATTCTGCATCACGTCTAGCTAAATAGTCATTTACAGTAACAACGTGAACACCTTTCCCCACAAGGGCGTTCAAATAAACAGGGAGTGTAGCGACTAATGTTTTTCCTTCTCCAGTCATCATCTCGGCAATTTTCCCCTTATGTAAAGCGGCACCACCCATTAGTTGAACATCGTAATGGATCATTGACCAAGTTATTTCAGAGCCTGCAGCATCCCAACTATTTTTATACACAGCTGATTCACCATTAATTTCAATGAAATCTCCTTTGGAAGCAAGTTTTTTATCTAGTTCATTTGCTTTCACTTTTAGTTGCCCATTTTCAGTCAATCTTCTAGCCGTTTCTTTTACTACAGCAAAAGCCTGAGGCATAATCTCCAATAATTTTTGCTCGATTAATTCATTCTCATCCTTTTCTAATTTTTCAACCTGTTCAAATAAAGCTTCCTTGTCTTGAATTGACAATTCACTAGATGATGCTTGTTGTTTCAATTGCTGAATCTCTTCTGTGAGATGTTGATAGGATGATTTTATTTCTTCCTTAAAAATAAGGGTTTGTTCNCTTAATTCGTCATCGCTGAATTGCTGAACTTTTACAAATTCTNCTGCAGTNTCATTAATAATGGGTGATAACTCTTTTAGATCTTTTTGAGATTTGTCTCCAAAGAGTTTTTTAAGGATTCCGTCTAACATGCTATACTNTTTCGAGTAGTAAAAATAATTGAATAGTTAGAACAAATACGTACTATAATCTTAAAAAAGACTAAAGAATATGATAAGTTAGGATACCACTCTAATATTCATCTTCGTTAAAGAAGAAATCCTCCTTAGTTGGGTAGTCAGGCCAAATTTCTTCGATTCTATCATAAATTTCACCTTCGTCTTCAAGAGCTTGAAGATTCTCAACTACTTCTAGAGGAGCACCTGTTCTCATGGCAAAATCAATAAGTTCATCTTTTGATGCTGGCCAAGGAGCGTCTTCTAAATATGATGCAAGTTCTAATGTCCAATACATATGATAATCTAATTTTTAGATTTCGCAAATGTAAATTTTTTATTGATTTAACAAACTAAAATGAAAAAAATTAATCGTTAATTAATTCTTTTTTGGATTCCAAGGCGTCTCATCCAGCCCATGATCTTTTAGGACTTTACGTGCTAAAACAAAAAGAAAATCAGACAATCGATTTAAAAAAACAACAATCTCTGAACTCATATTGTTTTGTTCAATTGATTCAATTACCAAGCGTTCTGCTCTTCTACATACACATCTAGCTATATGACAATAGGATGAAAGTTTATGACCTCCAGGGAGAATAAAGTTTCTCATTTCAGGTAATTCAACATCCATTAGATCAATTGATTTTTCTAAATTAGATGTTGGTGTGCTAGAAATAACGGGGAGTTTATCTATCATTTTTTCATCTCCATCCGCTGCTAGATGAGAACCAATAGTAAAAAGAGTTTCTTGAATTTCATTAAAGTCAATATTTCTAACTTCGTTCAATTCGTCCTTTAGCAAACCAATCCAAGAGTTTAATTCATCTATAGTTCCATAAGCCTGTATGCTTAAATTGTATTTCTTTACTCTCTTACCACTAAACAAAGAGGTCGTTCCTTTATCACCAGATTTAGTATAAATTTTCATAATAATGCCATTTCATATTTATTTTCAATTTCTGCAACAACTGAAAATAATTCGTCCTTGTCGTTTATGGTCACGAGTTTATTTCTAACAGGCTTAAAATTGGGTATTCCCTTAAAATAATTAGCATAGTGCCTCCTCATTTCAACTATACCTACTCTTTCCCCTTTCCATCTTATGCTAAAATCCAAATGTTCTTGCACCACTTTAACTCTTTCAGCAAGGGTTGGCTTCGGAGGTTCAATACCATATTTCATGTAATGTTTCACTTGATTGAAAAACCATGGATTTCCTATACTCGCCCTACCTATCATTATCCCATCTACACCGAATTCATTTCGATATTTGACAGCTTTTTGAGGCGAATCAATATCGCCATTTCCAAAAACGGGAATATGCATTCTAGGGTTATTTTTCACTTCTCGTATAAGTGTCCAATCTGCTTCACCTTTATACATCTGAGACCTTGTTCTCCCATGGATAGATATCGCCTGAATACCTACATCTTGAAGGCGCTCTGCTGCTTCGACTATATATTTTGAATTCTCATCCCATCCAAGGCGAGTTTTAACAGTAACCGGAAGTGTTGTGGAATTTACAATGGCCTTAGTCAATGAAACCATCTTAGGAATATCTTGTAAAATTCCCGCACCAGCCCCTTTACAAGCTACCTTTTTTACAGGGCAACCGTAATTAATATCAATGATATCTGGATTAACCCTTTCGCATACCTCTGTTGCTCTCATCATAGAATCAAATTCAGAACCAAAAATTTGAATACCAACAGGACGCTCGTACTCAAAGATATCCAGTTTCTGTACACTCTTAGCTGCGTCTCGAATGAGACCTTCGGAAGAGATGAATTCTGTATACATCACATCGGCACCATATTTTTTACACAATGCTCTAAAAGGAGGATCACTTACATCCTCCATAGGAGCCAGAAGGAGAGGGAAGTCTCCTAGGTTTATATCACCAATTTTAACCATGATTTACAATTGCAAAGGTAGGTATATCCATCTAATTCCTATATTTCGTTCATGAAAAATAGTTTGGACATCACACCAGGATCTTATTTCAAGTATTTGCTTTTTGTGATTTTAATCACACTGCTTTCCATGACCCTATTTCAACTTGTCCCCGTGTTAGTGATAAACTTACTTAAAGACAATGGTGGGTACATCATTTCTAATATTACAGCTTATCACAGTGATCCTTATCTTATGGATGAACACATAAACACGATTCCTAACGTTTTCAACAGCACCGTAAACACGTTAAAGGTTTTAACCTTATGCTCCCAAATTGGTACTTTCTTAGTTCCAAGTCTTTTCATCTTTTGGCGATTTAAAAACATAACGTTACATGTAAATAAAATGGAGCGAAAAGAGATTTTTTATCTGATTATTCCTTTTTTAATTTTACTGGGTATTTCTCAACTATTGGTGCAGTTTAGCTTATATGTTGGGTATGATTTTTTACCTGACGCCATCATTACTTACTTAGAAAAAGAACAACTTTTTAACACTAAAATCCAAGATTATTTTGTGACAAAAAGTGTAATTAATTTACTAATGAATGTAGGCTTAATGGCCATACTTCCCGCAGTTGCTGAAGAGCTTTTTTTTAGAGGGATATTACAACCATTATTTATTAGATTAACCAAAAAGAAATGGTGGGGAATAATCATAACATCCATTATTTTTAGTTCTCTTCATTTTCAGATTGATCATCTACTCGCCATTTTATTTGCAAGTGTAATATTGGGACTTGTTTACGAAAAGAAAATGAATATCTATCTAAATATGTTACTCCATTTTGCATTCAACACATTTTCACTCTTAAGCCTTTTTTTAATAAAAAATAACGTAATAGAAGAAAACAGTCTGGAATTAATGCTAAACTATGGATTAATTCCAGTTGGGTTAATTTGTTTGATGCTGAGCATCAAAAAAAACAATTTTAATCTGATCTGATGGAGGGTGATTACTTTTCTTTATTGACAGAGTAGACTACCTTAAATGCCTCTGCTTCTTTAAGCTCGTCTTGAACTTTTTTCACGATACGCATTTCCGTTTTTTTATCTACTTTAAAAACGTTAAAAAATCTAGAATCCCAAACTTGAGAATATTCTGGGTTTTTTCGAAGTTTGACTAAATAATCTCTTATTTCTTCGTAATCATTGATAAGATCATCATCTAGCTGAACCCTAAAGTCATCCACTCTTCCTGGGACTCTGCCAATCCAGAAGTAAGCAGCTTTAATATTTTTTTCAAGATCAATGGTCTCCTTGATGGCCACCTTATCAATTTCTAGCTTGTTTGTTTCTTTTTCCTTAAAAACAGTTGTTACCATGAAAAAAAACAAAAGCATAAATACAATATCTGGTAAAGCAGCAGTAGATATTCCTGGTTCTTTCTTTTTTTTACCCTTAGAAAACTTTGACATTCTTTAAAATTAAATTATTGTACTGATCTGTTTTTCTCTTTCATTATCTTTTTAGGATAAACCTGTCTAATGGCTGAAATTTTTTGCTTATCAGACTCTACCTTATCATTCAACTTACTAAAAGGGACATTAAATTTATCTACACAAAGACTATCTCTTAGATGGTTTAATCCTAACATAATTTGATCTAATACCTTCATGTAAGTTTCGTATTTCGTTGAGTTATCCATCTGAATGGAAACCGTTGCATTATTAGGTAGTGTTTTAAACCCAGATCCACCAAAAGCATTAACGGCATCCAATCTCCTTGTCCATGCATCTAATTCAATTTTGAATAGGGCTGCATCTGGATATACAGCTAAAGCTGCTTCTAAAGACTCAATGGTGTCCTCACAGGTTGCCTTATCTACTTCAATATAACTTGGTAAATTTCGAGCTCCGTCTTCATGCTGATAAAATTTAATTACAGCATGTTGTATATCTTCTAACTCAGCAAACTCTCCTTCAATTCCAATTTTATCATTTTTATTAGCCATAATTTGAAGAACGTTTTTTTCATTTAAAAGGAATTCTACGTCCGATTTTTGAGGTAGTCTTTCTTCCTGAACCTGTGGTAGATTCATGGTAGTCGTAATAAGAAAAAAGATCAATAACAGAAAGGCAATATCTGCCATAGATCCTGCATTTATTTCCTCAACTTCTCTTTTTGCCATTACTTTCTAAGTTTAATTACAGATCCACCAATCCAACTGATTAAGGCAATGAGAATGAGAAGAACTGTTGAATTAATGGCTGTATTGGCAAGGGTCCAATCTGTTCCTCTATCATCAACAGATATAAAGTAAACTATGAGCATAAATAATACAAAAATTCCTACTCCAGTCAGGATTTTCTTTGCTTTAGCCCAATTGATGTAAGCCAAATAACCAAATCCTAAAATCAATAGTAAAAAAGTAGCCGTTACCGTAACGATGGAAAAAAACGTTAAGGTAAATACATGACTATCGAGGGTTTGTTCTAAAGAAGTTTGATAATTTCTTAGTATTTCACCTTCAGACTTGCTGTAAGTTGAGTCATTATCTAAGTCTTTGTATGTATAATTACCAAACTTATCTTTAATAAATCTTCCCTTTTCGTCTTTTTCAAATTCAAATTGATCATTGTTAAATGCAGCAACTTTAATTTGCTCTGGATTCATTTCTTTAGGGTTGTCATCAGACATCACAATCAATGTAAATAAAACACCAAGGAATATCACTAAATATGTGATAACTCTAGTAATCAGATTTTGTTTATCGTTTTCCATTTTGTTTGGATTAATGATTTACGATTATTTCTTTAAATCATGCTTTACAAGAACGTCAATCAAAGAAATGGAAGCATCTTCCATTTGGTTTACTAAAGTGTCAATTTTAGAAACGATGTAATTGTAAAATATCTGAAGAATTATAGCAACAATAAGACCAGAAACCGTAGTAATAAGCGCAACTTTAATACCTCCAGCTAATTCATCAGGCTTAGCTTCTCCTTTAGCCTCAATAATGTCAAATGCATCAATCATACCAATTACTGTTCCCATGAAACCAAGCATTGGAGCCAAGGCAATAAACAAACCAATCCATGAAAGACCTCTTTCTAATAGACCCATTTGAACACCACCATAAGCAATAACTGATTTTTCAACCATTTCAATCCCTTCTGAGCTTCTCTCTAACCCTTGAAGGAATATGCTTGCCACTGGACCTCTTGTATTTCTACACACTTCCTTTGCAGATTCCACGCCTCCGTTAGACATAGCTGATTCAATATCCTCGAGCAATTTCTCTGTATTTGTTGTAGCAAGGTTTAGATATATAATTCTTTCTATAGAAAGAGCTAAACCAAGTATCAAAGCAATAAGTACAAAAGACATGAATAATGGCCCCCCATCAATAAATTTCTTTTTAATTTCTTGCGTTACTTTTTCAACGTTAGCAAAAAAGCCATCTTCTTCGGCTTCTTCGACTGGTGCACTTGCTTCTTCCACTTCTGAAACTACCTCTTCAACTGCTTCTTCAACTTGAACTTCTTCCTGAACAGAAGAATCTGCTTCTTCAGCGCCTTCAGTTATCATTTCTACATTTTCTGTGGCACTAGAATCTTCTTGCGCTAATAAAGGATTTACAAATAAAAACATCCCGATAAGTGCGGTGAATAAAAGTCTTTTTTTCATGATTGTTTTGTTGTCAATTAATATGTAATAATTTTTGCGGAGGCCAAATTACAAAAAAATATAGGTTTAGAACAAAATTAAATTCTAAATAGAAAATTCTCCTGCTTTTTCTGTTAGAAATTCTTTTTTGAATAATTCCTCTTGGTTTTTATATCTATGTAAATAGAGCATTGATTTAGTAATAACTGCTTCAAGTGTCATGTCACCAACACCAATTACGCCTGAAGAGTACAATTGTTTTCCTGTCTCATATTTTTGTTGCTCAACCCTCCCCACTTTACACTGACTTACATTTAAAAAAACCACACCTCTAGAAGTATGCCTTTTAATAAGTTTCATAATTTGATCGCTTAACGGAATATTACCAGAACCGTAAGTCATTAATATGATCACTTTAGCAGATGTATTTTCAAGTTGATTCTTTACGTTTTTTTCAGAAATCCCAGGGAAAAATACAATTATTAGAATTCTTGAGTCAAAGCCTTTTAAATAGGACAATCTATTCTTCTTCGGTCGATACAGGGAATTAATGTTGTAATTAATATCAATGCCAGCTTCTGCTAAAGAAGGAAAATTATAGGATTTGAAAGCTTCAAAATGTTCTGAACTGATCTTAGTTGTTCTATTTGCTCTGTAAAGTTGGTACTCAAAATAAATAGCTACTTCTTGGACAAGGGAAACATTATCTCGTTTTGTTGAGGCTATTTCTATGGCGGTAATTAAGTTTTCTTTTCCGTCCGTTCTCACCATGCCTATTGGCAATTGAGAACCAGTAAAAATGATAGGTTTATTTAAATTTTGAAACATAAAACTTAATGCACTAGCTGAGTAGGACATAGTATCTGTTCCGTGTAATACTACGAAACCGTCATATTTATCATAATTTTCAAAGATATAGTCCCCAATTTTTTCCCAGATTTTTGGAGAAACATTAGATGAATCTATAGGCTTTTTAAAAGAGACCGCATCAATTTGACATTTTATTTTTTTAAGCTCAGGTAATTCTTTATTAACCTCATTAAAATCAAAGGGCTTTAGAGTTTTACTATGATGATCTTCAACCATCCCAATCGTTCCACCTGTGTAGATGATTAAAATTTTTGGTTCACTGCTTTTCACATGACAAAGATTGGAAAAAGAACCAAAAATCCATCTATTAAAAACAAATAATAATACTCATTTCTTGCTTTGTAACTTGGCAATATAACAAGAGCTGTAAAGGTGAATAAATAGCATAATCCAACTTTATCTAAATTAAAATAAGAATAGAATATTAGAACTAATAATATAGACAGTGCGATTAATACACATACTGTGGAGCCAACAATTTGTGGTAAAGTTCTTAAATTTTCACTATCATAATTCAAATCTCTTATATCAAAAGGAATAGTGATAGCTAAAATGAAGGTAAACACAATAATAGAAAATGAAAAATCAACATGTGAAAAGAAAAGTAGCTGAGGAGTAACTACACACACCCATGACCAAATCAGGGCAATTAAGATTAATTTTAATGAGGGAATTGTTCTCAAACCAAAGGATGTGTAATCTTTAGATTTATACACGACTACAGCAATGAAAGCGGGAAGAGAAAAAATCAATACTTCAAATGAAAAAGTAACGATAACAAGAGGAATAGAAATTATAAATAGGATGTAGGATAAATATTTCATTTTTTGACCATACTTACTCAGCCAATTTGTTTGATTTTTTCGACTGTTAGATGAAATTGGATTAGAACTCATTTGAATATTGTATCCAAAGAAAGTCATCAAGAAAATGATCAATAAATATTCATATTGAATTTGCTGACCATAATATAGAAAAGTGGATAGTGTACACATAACTGCACCAAGAGAAATCCAACAATTGGAAAATATAACTGCATCTAGTATACACTTCATGTTATGTTANGGACTTAGTAATATTTTGGTGGCCACTATTATGCTTGCTCCTAAAATAGAGCCACTCAGAATAGATTTAGTGTTTTTCTTCATAAAAATTTGATCGTATCCTTGAAAATAGCAAGCCTCAAGATTATCAACTTCTAAATAATCTCTAGTCTTATTTAATTGTTTTAGTTTTAATTTAATTAATGGAGTACTCAAAAANGGAGAAGAGATAGTTAGCCAACTTGCACTGTTTTTAAAAAATCCTTTATCATANGTATTTCTGAANTCATATGTATCTAGCATAGACAATATAATTCCAAAAGCAAACCCTTTTAAAAATTCACCTTTTGCTTTATATTCATAATTAGCTNTTTTTTTTCCCNTGATATAGTTTGCCATTTCAGTCTTTGTCATTGGATTTTTTTCAAATGGTTTTTGGGTATAAAAAACTTGATCTTTATTGTTTAATGTGTATTTAAATATGGATTCCTTAGCATAGTTTTTTAAAGACCATAAATTTCCTTTCATTTTCAAACCATGAAGTGTCCATTCATTCTGTTCAACCAACTTGAAAACTACAGTATCGCCATTATAAAAATAAAGTGTGCCTGAGTCAATAGAATCAATTGGTAATATTCGACTGCTCATGTCCTGAGAATGAAGCTTAAAATTGCAGCACAATAGAGAAAAGGTGAATAGAAAAAATTTAATGATATTAAGTGTTAAATATTAAAAAATAAATATAAACAATTGATTAACAAATCTGTCATTTCAAATCTTTGATATATATATTTGCGCAAAACTGAAAGTACCATATAAANATGCAAAATTCATTCGCTAATAGGCATATCGGAATCAGAAATGATGAAGTGCCTACAATGCTATCTGAGATAGGNAACAAAACCATCGATGAACTTGTTAGNCAAACTATTCCTCATTCCATCTTAAAAAGTGATGAACTTAANGTAGATAAAGCNGTCAATGAAAATGATTATCTGAAACATCTTGAACAACTAGCTAATAAAAATACGTTAAATGATAATTACATTGGTCAAGGCTATTATGGGACCATTATTCCAAACGTAATTAAGAGGAATNTTTTGTGTAATCCTGGTTGGTATACGGCCTACACNCCTTATCAAGCAGAGATTGCTCAAGGTAGGTTGGAAGCANTATTGAATTTTCAAACCATGATTACAGAACTTACCGGGATGGAACTTGCAAACGCTTCATTATTAGATGAATCTACTGCTGCTGCGGAAGCTATGTTGATGTTCTTTCACATGAGGTCAAGAGATCAGCAAAAAAGAAACGTAAATAAGTTCTTCTTGAGCGAAAGAGTATTTGAACAAAACAAAGAAGTTATTCTTGCAAGAGCTGAACCATTGGGAATTGAGGTAGTAATAGAAAATCCTGAATCTATTCAATTTTCCGATGAATTTTTCGGGGCCATTGTACAGTACCCAGATGCATATGGAGAAATTCATGATTATTCCGGTTTTGTAGAAAAAGCAAAACAGTTTCAAATTCCTGTAGCTGCTATAGCTGATATTATGAGTTTGGTTTTACTAAAAAGCCCTGCTAGTTGGGGAGCTGATGTGGTGGTGGGTTCTACTCAACGTTTTGGGGTTCCTATGGGATACGGAGGTCCTCATGCAGCTTATTTTGCCTGCGGTGAAGAGCACAAACGATTTATTCCAGGAAGAATAATAGGAGTCTCTTTAGATTCCAATGGTAATCCAGCGCTAAGAATGGCACTTCAAACTAGAGAACAACACATTAAAAGAGGACGAGCCACATCAAATATTTGTACCGCTCAAGCCTTGTTAGCTGTTATGGCTGGGATGTATGCTGTATATCATGGACCTGAAGGATTAAAAGAAATTGCTACAGAAATTTCCATAAAATCAAATAGCCTTCGTATTTGTCTTGAAAAAATGGGATTAAATGTGTTAAATTCTGAACAGTTTGATACTATTACTATACAAAGAAACAATGAAAATTGGGAAAACTTAATGTTAGAAAACGGTATCAATCTTTTTTATCGATCGGACAACTTCAGCATTTCAATTGACGAAACAACTACTTGGTCTGATTTAGATAAGTTGATAGCTATTTTTAA
>NZMV01000049.1 GCA_002694645.1 Crocinitomicaceae bacterium
CTTAGCTACTCGTGCTCATCGGAACAAGAAACGTCTAAAGAACCTACTAGCGTAGTTCCTAAGGAAGTTAAAATAGAGGATGTTCATGATTTTACACTCGGTGAGGTAATGGTAAAATGGACCGCATTTAAACATGCTAGTAAAGCTCAAGTTGGAGGTAAATTCGATAGTGATTCTATTGAAACATCTGGATTTAAAGGAGGTACTAATTTAATTGATGCTGTTGTAGGCACTTCATTTAAAATTCCTACATCAACTACAAGCACGGGAGACAAAACAAGAGACTACAAAATAGTGACCTCATTTTTTAATACCATGGCAAATACAAAACACATCACTGGTACAATATCTAGTATTGATAAAAATGGGACTGGTAACGTTTTATTAAAAATGAATGAACTAGAAATAGAAAAGAATTTCAACTGGGAATTAGATCAAAAAACTTTTGAATTTTACCTTAAAACATCTATTAATGTATTCGACTGGGGTGCCCAAGCCGCTTTAAATGCCCTGAACGAGGTTTGCTTAGAACAACATACTGGTCCTGATGGCGTGAATAAACTTTGGCCAGATGTGGATATAACTGTTATTGCAGCCCTGTAAGATTTTTTGCATTTTTCAGGAAATATTTTCCCAATATATCGAACTCAATGTTAACTAAATCCCCAACTTGAATCTGTTGAAAGTTGGTGTGTTCATAGGTGTAGGGAATTATAGCTACTTCTATTTCTTGATTCATTGTTTTAGTTACTGTTAAACTAACCCCATTAATACAAATAGAACCTTTATAGACTACTAATTGTTTAACTTCACTGTTCCCTTCAAAAAGGTATCTCCAACTGCCGTTTTCTTCTGTCACTTTAATACACTTTGCTGTTGAGTCAACATGACCCTGTACCATATGTCCATCTAACCTATCTCCTACCTTGAGGCACCTTTCCAAGTTGACCAAATCACCCTTTTTTAACGAATTCAAATTAGTAATACCTAGGGTCTCTGAAATGGCTGTTACCTTATGCCAATCTTCTTGCTGTTCTACTACCGTTAAGCATACCCCATTGTGAGAAATACTTTGATCAATCTTTAGTTCAGAAGAAATAACTGATTTTATCACAAAATGAGCATTTTGATCTTCTTTTATTACATCAATTACTTCTCCGATTTCTTCTACTATACCTGTAAACATTAATCTTGGTTATTAAAATCTCTTATTAAATGAGTAAAACCATTTAGCTTTTGGTTAACTATTCCTTGTAATCTCAGGGTTTCTACAATGCAAGTGTAGTAATAAATTCCCGATGGTAAAGGAAGTTGACTTTCTTGATGAATTCCTTCCCATGTNAATAAAGGCGAAGTAGCTTTAAAAATAGGATCGCCCCATCGGTTAAANAGATTTAGGTCGATCCCACTNACGTATCNGATAGGCAATANTGCTTGAAAAGCATCATTGTTTCCATCACCGTTTGGAGTAAATATATTAGGTAATTCAAAAAGAGGGCAATTGTCAAAACAAATGGTATCGCTAGGGACACTTTCATTACTGTAAGGAACAGAATCTAGAGATGTAATGTAATAACAACCTGCTACAGAAACTTGATCTTGATACGTATAATAGTGCTGATAAGAAGTATCAAAAATTGAAGTAAAAGTGTGTATCANTCTAAAGGAACTATCCAAAAAAGGTTGAAAGTACAGTTGATAAGAAACTGCGTCATCTGATCCAAAGTTATTTGGATTAGTCCAACTAAAGGAGTTGAANCCTAGTTCGCAATTCTCTAGGCTTTGATACACTAATCTATCATTGATATTAATAGTGTTATTGCTATCTAAATTCGTTGTTATGTCTGGTGGAGGTGGCGGTGTGAAATCAAAGGGAATATCGCAAACCCTTTGAGATAAATTAATTATGGGACTATTTAGNGAAGCGTAAGATGGCACACCTACACTTTGAATAAAATAACAATATTCTTTCTGATTTATAAGACCCGAATCCAAATAATAGTTAATAAATGAAGAGTCTAACAAAGTATAGGATCCATTCAAACTATCAGATCTATAAACATAATATTTATTGTTATTCCANGGGGTATCAAAATTCCAAAAAAGTTCTATTTGATTATCATTAGGAACCGTNTAAAGATGTACGCTACTAGCTGGTTCAGATTGCCCAAGTAAAGTATCTATCCCATTTATATTNTAATAAACGCTAACTGAATAAAATCTGTTTGTATCGGTAGTATTTGTGATGAAATTAAAAGAAGTATCCAAATTCTGTAATAAAAAAGAGGGTGCTCCTTGATATAGGATCTGACCCAAGTTATTTTTTACCCTATAATGATAGGGAGGAAGATAAATGGTTGTGTCCAGGTCAAATGGGCGATACCAAACAATAGANTCGATACCATCAGAAACACCTGTTTTAACTACAGATACATTATTTAAGATAGGTATTTCATTTTTAATAACTACACATACTGTATCTGTTGGACAACTTTCGACTAGATCNTAATCATACATAGCCGTGACTACGTANCAATACTTTTCATCAATGTTTAAATTGTTATTATCTGTATAGACTGTATCGTTNAGGTTAGAGGTTTGGTGAATCAACGTCATGCCCAANTTATTAGCAATCCCAGGATTATCACAACAATTTAANGTTGNATTCNCAGCTCCAGCTTTACGATATACACTATATCCAGTTGCGTTATTACAATAAGGCTTGTTCCACGTTAGATTGACGGCATTACCAACGGCACTTATATTTAATCCTTCTAATTCCGGAGGTCTAACTTTAATATTAAATGATTCAAAGTCTGATAATGTTGGATTTCCATTGTCTGTTAATTGAATGTTTACCAAATATGGAGCTTGACGTATATGACTACATGTAGTTCTCCAGTTTAAAACTCCATTTGCATATCCATTTCCATTTACAAAAGCAAAAGTAGCTGGATTGNTAGCTAAATTGAACGGTAGACCACTTGACGAAATAGACAAAAAATCTTGATTTGGATCAGATCCNTTAATTACAAAATTTAGAGTATCATCTACATTGACACATTGATCGGGNATGGCNACAATNGAAGGTGGATTATTTGGACATTGCGAAGTTACGGTTAACTGTACATCTCGAATGACATAACCAATTTCGAATCCATTTCTCCATTCCGTAATTTTAATGGTAAAATTGTATTCCCCTTGCATTTGTGGATTAGACCAAAAAACNGTGCCTGTTAATGGATCTATTCCAAAAGAAGAACCCGCATTTTGTGGAACTAAATTAGGTAGAGTATATACTGTATTCGCTAAAGATAGAGCGCTTTGTCCTAGCGGATAAACTAAAGCATAAGATAATGAGTCTCCATCTGGGTCATAACCCATAGGATTATAAACATAAGGCTTATTTACACATGCTATTTCTGGACATGGACACTCGTCAAATTGAATTGAACTATTNGGTCCTAAAAAAGCAGAAATATTAATAACACTTTTCAATGCAAACACAATTTGNTCACTNGAATTAATGTTAATTATACCCGCATTACGATTTGGATCTTCTACTGTTAACGTGTGTAGCCCTGGAGATGAAAAAGTATGTGTACCCACGTATTCATTTTCTTTAAACNGTCCAACCANTTGCTGTGAAGTTCGCTGAAATGTATCTGAAACGGCATAAGATGTNCCTAAATCAAAATCTATTATTAATTCTTCTCTATCTGGATTTTGATTTCCTCCAATTCCTGGATCTGTACATGTTTTAATGGTTATAGAATAAGTCAANCCTCCTATATGTTCGTAGGTTATTTCACCTCCTCTATTGTGCGAAGCATACAAAAACAGTGGGAATAGTAAATTAATAAGAAAAATCCTTTTCAACATATTATTGCAAAAATACTGAAATCACAGTTAAAGAACCATTATGTGTAGTTCATTATTTCTGTTCATGCAATATATTTGTCCGTTATTAAAAGTATGAAGACTACCAGAAAAATTGGAATCACAATAGGAGATCCCAACGGAATAGGGCCTGAGATTATATTAAAAAGTTTTAAAGACGAAAGGCTATTTGAAGAAGTAACTCCTATCGTTTTTTCCACCAAGAGTATTTTAGATCAGTATATTGAACTATTAGATTACCCTATTTCAGTCCATGAAATAAATAGTTTAACACAATGTAAAGAAGGTCATGTAAATGTTTTTACTCTACCTAAAGAATATCAAATTCAACCTGGAAAATTTTGTGAAGACGCTGGAGAAATATCCTACATTTCATTAAAAACAGCGACTAATGANATGATGAANGGGCAAATAGATGCCCTAGTTACAGCCCCTATTAATAAAAGTAATATCCANAATGACGAATTCCAATTCAAAGGACATACCGAATACTTTACAAGCCTTTCGAATANCGACATTTCACTGATGTTGTTGGTTTATCAAAATTTAAGAATTGCTCTAGTAACTAATCACTTNCCATTAGAAGCTGTTTCNGCTTCAATAACTAAAGAACTTATTTGTAAAAAAGCAGAATTATTAAATCAAACATTAAGANATGATTTTGGAATAATTAAGCCAAAAATAGCCTTACTATCATTAAATCCTCATAGCGGNGATAATGGATTAATAGGAAATGAAGAAGTGAAAATCATTAATCCNGTAATTAAAGAACTTAATAAACAAGGAATGCTGGTATTTGGTCCTTTTCCAGCGGACGGTTTTTTTGCTAACANAGGATATATAAAATTTGATGGCGTTTTGGCGATGTATCATGATCAAGGTTTAGCACCTTTTAAAATTTTAAGCCAAAATCAAGGTGTAAATTTTACCGCTGGACTTCCTATTGTTAGAACTTCGCCTGACCACGGNACAGCTTACGACATTGCAGGCAAAGGAATAGCAGATGAAACNTCTTTTAGAAACGCNATATATTCTGCCATTGATATTTGCCAAAAAAGGGCAAATTAGTCCTTTATATTAGCTGCTTTTCGCTGTTCTTCCGCTTTCTTTGCAGCTTCCGCTGCTTTTCGCTGTTCTTCCGCTTTCNTTGCNGCTTCCGCTGCTCTTCGTTGTTCTTCCGCTTTCCTTGCTGCTTCTGCTGCTCTTCGCTGTTCTTCCGCTTTCCTTGCCGCTTCTGCTGCTTTTCGTTGTTCTTCCGCTTTCTTAGCGGCTTCCTCT
>NZMV01000050.1 GCA_002694645.1 Crocinitomicaceae bacterium
TTAACTAAAAAATAAATTTTCTGATAGTTATTTACATCTTCTTTGGTAAATAGACGGTTACCTTTTTTATTTTTTTTTGGTTTTATGATATCAAATTCTTTTTCCCAGAAGCGAATTAGAGATGCATTAACATTGAACATATCAGCTACTTCACCAATACTGTAGTATACTTTTGTTAAATCATCTAAATCTAATTTTACTTGTTCCATTACAGTGATTGATTTGGACGAGAAGAAATTTCAATTACTTTGTCATATTCTTCCGGACTTAAGTCGTTAAAGAAAAAGTTGACCGGATTAATTTGTCTATTATTTTTAAATACTTCATAATGTAGGTGTGGGCCAGAAGATTGCCCCGTATTTCCCACAAAACCAATCAAGTCTCCTCTCTTTACCTTTTGGCCTTTCCTACAATTATATTTGCTGCAATGAGCATACCTTGTTTTATAACCAAATCCATGATTAATCATGATAGTTCTTCCATATCCACCGACCCAACCTACCTTTTCAACAATACCGTCTCCAGTAGCGTAAATTTCTGTTCCAATAGGGGCAGTAAAATCCATTCCCTTATGCATTTTGATTATTTTATAAATAGGGTGCATTCGTAATCCAAATCCTGAGGCAATTCTTGTTAAATCTCGATTTGATACAGGCTGTATACTAGGAATAGATTTGATCATCTTTTGTTTTTCTTTAGTCAAATCAAATACCTCATCAAATGATTTTGATTGTGATGCGAGTTTTTTTTCAATAAGTTCAATTTTTTTTGATATTTCAATGACAAGATCACCATACTCCATGTTTTCATACTTTTTGTATTTCATGGAATTACCCCCTGTACCTAATTGCCTTTTGTAGTCAGGGTATGGATCAGTTTCAAAAATAGCGCGATAAATATTATCATCCCTTAGTTGAATGTCACCAAGGACTTCAAGTATTAGACTTAAATCCTTATTGAAAGAGGAAATTTCTTGTCTTAAGCTTTGATTTTCTTTGGCCGCTTCCTTTTGTATATAATTTCTTATGTTGTAAAACGCAATGGAAAGAATTAAGAAGGAAAATACAACTGATGCTATAAGATAGTAGGAGAGCTTCTTGGTTCTGTCCCACAGTGTTAATTTTACTTCTTCATATTCAAGTGTGTCGGGGTTGTATTTATAATTTATGTTTTTCAAAGCTTATATTAATTCAAAAGTATCAAATTTTAATGAATTCGATTAGTTGTCTTTATATCATAAATCAACAAATTAACTTTAATTACCAAAACAATATAAATACCCATCTCTAGAAGCTACATAAATTTTTTCATCATATACAAAAGGTGTAGCTTCGAATGGTGTTTTGTACGAGGCTAATAATTTCAATGTTTGATTAGTTGTAATTTTAAATAATTTTAATCCTTGATAGCCAGCAACTATCAGCTTATCATGGATTAGAAGCGGAGTGCTTATGGAGGGACCAATGTTTATTTTATCTAGTAGTAATGGGGAAGGATAACGATATTTTTCGTTTGGCCCTAGATTGGTAATTTCCTGATCAATTATTTCATGATTAATTAAATACAAATTCCCTTTTACACTAACAAATGCAGCTAATTTGGAACTTTTTTCATAAAAATCGTTTATAGCTGCACTTCCAACAATACCGCCTTCCCAGCTACCCTTTTCGTTATTTTCCACGGGGAAGAACCATTCAACACTTTCTGTTCCGTATTTTTTAGGATTAAATTTAAATACACCTCCTCTTCCAATAATATATTGTTTTTCGATAGTTGAAATTACACAACTATCATCTGTAATTATGGCACTGCCATCAATGTCAGAACCCACATAAAATTCCCAATCAATGGTGTCTTTTAAAAAGTTATACCCGTAAATATGTCCGGACCCACTAGCTATGAATAGGTGGTTGCCGAGTTTGGACGGAGATGATTCTGTTACAAGATTATTTTTATGATCAAATATATCTTGTTTTGTAAATAGTTTATGTTCATGTAAAATGGGTGGTTGAAACATACTATCAACATATTGAACATGGTCAGGATCAGGATCTATGGCGGCTAATAATCCATTTTCAAGTCCAATGTAAAGTGTGTCTTCAATGATAAGGGGGGAACCATCTACATCTCGGCTGTAGCTCTTAGTCTTCTTTACATCAAATCGCCAAAGTTCTGATCCATCAACTAATGAAATAGCTCTAAAACTAGGAATATGTTTTGAATTAATGTTTTTACCATAGCCCAATTTACTGCCTTGAAAAATAATAAGTTCGTGCACTTTATTTTTTGCTTTTTCATTATGCCATATGGTACCTGTTCCTTTTATTGCATCATCAAATCGATATTGCCAAATTAAATTTCCATTTGAGGCATTAATTTTTTTTAAATGGTGATCTAACGAACCTTGAATTAGATATAAACTATCACTTTCTTTGTACAATAAAGGTTGTCCGGTCCATCCAGCTCCTGCCCAAATTTGATCTTCTATATTTTTAGAAATNGTAGTCTTTCCTTCACCTAAATAATGTTTCCAAATCAAATTAAGTGTATCTGGTGCTTTGTTACCGTAATAGTTTCTTCGTTCATTTCCAAGAAATGTCGGGTTAATCAGTTCAATTTTTTGAGAAACGGCTAAAATTGAAGTGCCTATAAAAAGAGAAAGAAGACTTAGAATTTTAANCTTTTTCAGGTTGAATCTCAAATAAATTAGATTAATTTGCATCGTTTTAAATATAACTAAAAACNTAAAAATAAAATTTGAAATAATTAAATTAGATCAAACCTTGGTTGATGAAGTCTACAGAAATAAGAAAAGCGTTTATAAAATTNTTTAAGAATAAAGACCATTTTATCGAATCGTCAGCTCCAATGGTGCTTAANGATGACCCTACATTAATGTTTACCAATGCTGGTATGAATCAATTCAAGGANATTTTTTTAGGTTTTGATCGTCCAAAAAATAATCGCGTTGCGAACAGTCAAAAATGCCTAAGGGTTTCGGGAAAACATAATGATTTAGAAGAAGTTGGTGTGGATACGTATCATCATACCATGTTTGAGATGTTAGGTAATTGGTCATTTGGAAATTACTTTAAAGAGGAAGCCATCAATTGGTCCTGGGAACTGCTGACTGATGTATTTAAAATTGATCCGAATCTGCTCTATGTCACTGTTTTTGAGGGAGATAAAAAAGATGGAACTATGTTTGACAACGATTCTTTTACAATATGGGAAAATCATGTTCCAAAAAATAGAATTATTAAATTCGGAAAAAAAGATAATTTCTGGGAAATGGGAAGTCAAGGACCATGCGGTCCATGCTCTGAAATACATATTGATTTAAGAAATGAAGATGAAAAATCAAAAGTTGATGGTTTACAGTTAGTTAATAAAGACCATCCGCAGGTAATAGAAATATGGAATTTAGTATTTATGGAATTCAATAGAAATGCTGCAGGAATTCTTGAACCTCTAGAAGATAAACATGTTGATACAGGCATGGGATTTGAGCGACTCTGTCGTGTTCTCCAAAATAAAAATAGCAATTATGATACGGATGTATTTGCTCCCATAATTGGCAAATTAGAAGGTATGTCAAAAATGGAATATTTAGGTGGTGATGATAAAATATCAATTGCTTTCAGAGTAGTAGTTGATCATTTGAGAGCAGTATCATTTTCCATAGCCGATGGTCAATTACCATCTAATACCGGAGCTGGTTACGTAATAAGAAGAATTCTTAGAAGAGCAATTCGATACGGATATCAGTTTTTGAATTTTAAAACACCATTTATTAATCAACTCTTAGATGAATTAGTTTTATCCTTTGATGGTCACTACAAAGAGTTAGATGCTCAAAAAGAATTCATATCTAAAATCATTTTTGAAGAAGAGTCTTCTTTTTTTAAAACATTAAGTTCAGGTGTAAAGCGAATAGAAGAGATCCTTGATCAGTGTAAATTAAATAGGGTCCAGGAAATTTCTGGAAAACAATGTTTTGAGTTGTACGACAGTTTTGGATTTCCGATTGATTTAACCCGACTAATAGCTTCAGAAAATAATTTTTCAATAGACAAAAATGAGTTTGACCGTTGTTTGGAAGAACAAAGAGCAAGATCAAAATCTGATGCGCAGAAAGAAGTAGGGGACTGGACTAAGATTAGAGAAGACGATATACAGGAATTCATTGGTTATGACCATATAAAAGCAGCTGTGAAAATCACCCAATACAGAACAGTTAAAATTAAAAAGGATGATCATTATCAACTCATTTTTAATCTCACTCCATTTTATCCTGAAGGTGGAGGTCAGGTTGGTGATACTGGATTATTAGTGAGTAAAAACGAAAAGATAAAAATCACAGACACAAAAAAAGAAAACGGAGTTATAGTTCATTTTGCTAAAGAACTACCTAAAAATTTAGATTCAGAATTTGTTGCTCAAGTGGATGAGAATGCAAGGATGAATTCGGCCAAAAATCATAGCGCAACCCATCTACTTCATTTTGCATTGAGAAAAATTTTAGGAAATCATGTAGAACAAAAGGGATCTTTAGTAAATAAGGAATATTTACGATTTGATTTTTCTCACTACGCCAAATTGAGTGAAGAAGAATTGGATGAGATTGAAAAACTAGTAAATGATGAAATAAGAAAGGGTCATCCACTCATTGAAGAAAGAAATATTCCATTATTATTAGCTAAAGAAAAAGGAGCAATGATGCTTTTTGGTGAGAAATATGGAGACTCTGTAAGGACTATACAATTTGGAGAGTCCATTGAGCTTTGCGGGGGAATACATGTTAATTTGACTTCTCAAATAGGTCAATTTAGGATTATTTCTGAAGGTTCAATTTCATCTGGAATTAGAAGAATTGAAGCTTTCACTGGAGAAGAGGCTGACCATTACATAAATCAAAAACTGACCACACTTAAAAATATTAGTGATATCTTAAAACAACCAACTGATATTTTAGAAGCGGTAAAAAGCCTTCAGCTTAAAAATTCAGAGCTCAATAAAATAATTGAGGAAAATAGAAAAGCAGTTGTAAAACAAGTAAAATTAGATATTGTACAAAGTGCAGAAGATATGGGGCATTACACGTTGATGTATTTAAATACTCAATTAACTGCTGATGAGATGAAACAAATAAGTTTCCAAATAAAAGCTAAGCATGATAAAACAGTACTCTTGTTAACTAGTGATATGAATGAAAAACCATTGATATCTTTGATGATATCTGATGATTTAGTAGAAGAAATGCAATGGAATGCGGGTCAGTTTATTAGAGATCTCTCCAAGCTGATTAAAGGTGGCGGTGGTGGCCAAGCTTTTTTTGCTAATGCTGGAGGAAGTGATGTAAAAGGGTTAACTTTATTAAAAGAAAAGGCTAAATCACTTTTAAACTAGTGACTACAATAAAGACTAACATCGGTCTTTGTAATTTCTTTACCTGAAAGAATAATTAGTCTTTCAATTATATTCTTTAGCTCTCTAATATTTCCTGTCCAGTTTATTTCTTTTAATGCGTCTAAAGCATCAGCTTTTATTTCTTTTTTAACTATCCCTTGATCTTTACATATTTGTACTAAAAAAAAATCGGTTAATATTGGAATATCGTCTATTCGTTCGTTAAGTGATGGTACATGTATAGGAATTACGTTTAATCTGTGATAAAGGTCTTCTCGGAAATTTCCATTATTTATTTCTTTTCTTAAATCTTTGTTGGTAGCAGCCACAATTCTAGTGTCAATTTTAATTTCTTTATTTCCTCCTACACGAGTAATTTTATTTTCTTGTAGTGCTCTTAACACTTTGGCTTGAGCTGATGCACTCATATCACCAATTTCATCTAAGAATAAAGTACCTCCGCTGGCTTGTTCAAACTTTCCTGATTTTTGTTTATGTGCTGAAGTAAAAGAACCTTTTTCGTGACCAAACAACTCGCTTTCAATTAGTTCAGAAGGAATTGCGGCACAATTTACCTCCACAAATTCAGCTTTTGAACGATTACTTTTTTCATGAAGCTGCTTTGCTACAAGTTCTTTACCACTTCCATTTGCTCCCGTAATGAGTACACGTGCATCTGTTGGCGCAACCTTATTAATTATCTCAATAATAGAAGATATGGCTTTGCTTTTTCCAATAATTGTACTTGAATTTTGACTTTTTATTTTTCGTTTTAAAGTTTTATTCTCTTCCACTATAGAGTTGTTCTCTAATGCATTTCTAACGGCAACAAGTACTCTGTTTAAGTCAAGTGGCTTTTCGATGTAATCATACGCGCCTTTTTTAAGAGCTTGAACAGCTGTTTCTATATTTCCGTGACCGCTAATCATAATAATAGGACAATATGACTCAGATTTCATTTTACGTTCAAGAAATTCTATACCATCCATTTTTGGCATCTTGATATCACAAAAAATAAGGTCATAACTATTAGATTCTATATATTTTAAACCCACTGTTCCGTCTTCAGCGTCATCTACCTCATATTTTTCAAATTCAAGTATTTCCTTTAAGGTAGACCTTATTGCCCTTTCATCGTCAATAATTAAGATTTTTTTCATGATTTAAGCCATTTAAAAAGTTCTTTATATGATGCTTTTTTTCCAAATGATAAAATTCCATTTGCATAAATTTTACTGGAAAGCCATGTGGTTAAAATAAAGGTTATAAATAGAAGCCCCACACTTAATATTATTTCCCAAGCCTCTACGCTACTTGGTCCAATTCCCATGGCTATCCTTACTAACATGATAACAGGTGAGGTAAAAGGAATTTCACTCAACCAAAATGATAGCGAAGAAGAAGGATCATCTATAACTGATGAAATCATGGATAAGGCAAAAATCATAGGTATGGTAAGTGGAATTAAAAATTGCTGTGTATCAGTCTCTTCGTCAACTGCCGCACCAATTGCTGCCATCATCCCCGCATATAAAAGGTAACCGCCAATAAAATAAACACCAAAAAAAATAAACATACTTGGCCAGTGAATTTTATAAAGTAAAAATTCAATGATTTGAGCTGATTCACCTGTGTTTACTGTTAATGGATTTTGACTTTGTAATGTAGATGAGTAGATATCTGGGACAAGATTGTTTAACAACAGTACAGAAGTTACAGTGATAACAAATATCCAAATAAAGAATTGTGTAAATCCTACCAACCCTACACCAATAATTTTAGCTGTCATTAATTTAAAGCTTGAAACAGAAGAAATAATTATTTCGATAATTCTACTTGTTTTTTCTTCAATTACCCCTCTCATGACTTGGACCGAATACATAAGAATGAAAAAGTAGATGAAAAAAGCAAATACAAATCCAATAATTCCCTTTCGCTGTATGTTCTTATTTTCTGGATCTTCCACATCAATAATATCGAGGTTAACACGGGTCTTTATGGCCTTGTATGTCTCGATGTTAATTTGATTTTGATTTACTCTGTACAATTCTATGGCTTCATTAATTATACTTGTTAAGTGTTTCTGCGCAGAAGAGGAAGGTATAGCTTTGTATAAGCATTTTGCTGTCATCGAATTAGTCTTAATCAAATTAGACGGCAAGTATAATAGTAGATCTAGATTTTCATCGGATTTAAAAATTTCTTGAACTTGATTGTAGTTTTTGTCTTCTGGAGCCCACTTAAGATGATATTTTTCATTATTTCTTAAGACTCCATCAAACAGTTTTGCTTCATCGAAAACAATAATTTCATAACTATTTTTTTTTCCTTTCGAAAGAACAGCAGTTAATCCTATGAAGCCTACAATTAATAAAGGCCCTAGGAAACTCATTATTATAAAGGTCTTTTTCCTAATCCTAGTCCAGTACTCCCGTTTTATGATTAACCAAATTTCACTCATTACTCACTACATTTAGGAATACATCTTGCATGCTCGGTGTTTTTCTCGCGACTTCTTGTATTTCGACATGACTTACGATTCCTTTAATAAAGTCGCTTATTTTTAATTGTTCCAGCAATTCAATTTCTGCAATATGAGTTCCATTTTCAAGNGAATGGTGGCTTTCTAANTTCCATCCTCCCCATACGGCATTTGTGAATGACATTTTATTCCCTNCATAACAAATCTTCCACCTATTTGTGCTGTATTCATTTTTCAGTTCATCAATTTTACCATCAAGAATTTTCTTCGATTTATTAATTATCGCAGCTTCATCACAAATCTCTTCTACAGAATTCATGTTGTGAGTACTTAAGATGATGGTTGATTTTGCTTTTTTAAGGTCTAAAATTTCTTTTTTAATCAACTCGCTATTAGTGGGATCTAAACCGCTAAATGGTTCATCAAGAATTAATAGCTCTGGTTCATGAAGGATGGTAGTAATGAATTGAATTTTCTGCGCCATTCCTTTAGATAAATCTTCAATTTTCTTATTCCACCAGTTTTCAATATTAAACTTTTCCAACCAAAATCTCACTCTTTTTTTGGCTTCAATTTTATTTAANCCNTTTAGTTGTGCTAAGTAAATGGCTTGTTCTCCCACTTTCATTTTCTTGTACAATCCTCTTTCCTCTGGAAGATAGCCAATTTGATAAACGTGTTTCTTTTCTAAAATATTCCCATTAATTTTTATTGTTCCCTTGTCTGGTGTAATGATTTGATTAATGATTCTGATCAAAGAGGTTTTACCAGCNCCATTTGGTCCCAATAGTCCGAATATTGAACCTTTTTTTACNTTAATATTTATATTTTGGAGAGCTTTATAATTCCCATAAGATTTATGAATGTCTTCAATTTGAATTATATTTCTTACAGGCATAGAGATGGTCAGGTTATGAGAAGTGATTCTTCATTCTATCAAAGAAGTTTTTTGTTTGATTAGATTTAGGTTTGAAATTATCACTTTCATTCAACTTTACCAACAATTCTTTTTCTTCTTTAGTTAGTTTTTGAGGAGTCCATATTTGAATGTTTACAATCATATCTCCTCTACCNTATCCNTTAATATCAGGAATNCCTTTTGATCGTAATCTCAAGTTNTTTCCACTTTGAGTACCNGGAGGTATTTTTATTTTTGCNTTNCCCGTCACCATGGGTATTTCTATGGAGGTACCCAANGTAGCTTCGGAAAANGATATGCCAAGTTGATACANTAAATCTTTACCATTCCTTACCAAGTGTTCATGTTCAATTTCTTCAATAGCCACNATAAGATCACCTGAAACTCCTCCACCTGGTGCTTCATTNCCTTTTCCTTGCATGCTAAGTTGCATTCCATGTTCNACGCCAGCNGGGATANCAATTTCGATAATGGTTTCTTTTTTTTCTAAACCTGAAGCATCGACACCCGGAGGTCGATTACCAATTATTTGACCTGAGCCTTTACAGGTTGGACAAGTTGAAGAAGTTTGCATGGCACCCAATATGGTATTGGTTACTCTTGTAACTTGCCCTGTGCCACGACAACTTGGACAGGTAGTGAACTCAACACCTTTTGCCTGAACTAATTTGTTTACTTTGATTTTTTTCTGGACTCCATTAACAATGTCTTCTAGGCTTAATCTTAACTTTACCCTCAGATTTGAGCCTTTTCTTACTCTTCCTCCGCCTCTTCTTCCAAAACCTCCACCTCCAAAAGCAGATCCAAAAATATCTCCAAAGTGATCAAAAATATCATCCATTGACATACCACCACCAAAACCTCCTTGCCCACCTTCAAAAGCGGCATGGCCAAATTGATCATATTGTTGTCTCTTTTGGTTGTTACTAAGCACTTCATACGCTTCTGCAGCTTCTTTAAATTTAGCTTCAGCTTCTTTATTACCGGGGTTTTTATCGGGGTGGTATTTTAATGCAAGCTTTCTGTATGCTTTTTTTATTTCGGATTCGCTTGATCCTTTTGAAACACCTAATATGTCGTAATAGTCTCTTTTACTCACAATAGTTTATTTATTCACCAACTACAACTTTAGCGTATCGAATTACTTTCTCATTAATTTGGTATCCCTTTTCTATTACATCAACCACTTTACCTTTAAGCTTTTCGTTAGGAGCTGGAATTTTAGTGATAGCTTCATGGATCTCGGAGTCAAAATCCTTTCCATTGGCTTCCATTGGCTTTAATCCTTGATTTACCAATCCTTTATGCATTTTGCTATATATTAAGTCAAAACCTTCTTTTAAGACACTTGCATCTTCAACATTTTTATTGTTGTCTATTGCTCGTTCAAAATCATCTAAAATGGGAAGAAGCTCCTTAATTACATTTTCACTAGCATTAGTAATTAGATCAATTTTCTCCTTTGCTGTTCTCTTTCTGTAATTTTCATATTCAGAGTATAGTCGAATATATTTCTCTTTAAAGTCCTGATCTTCTTTTTGAATTTCATTTTCAGAACTGTTTTTTTCAACTTCCTTATCCTCTGGCTTATTCTTCTTTGATTTAGAAGCTGTTTTATCCTTCTTATTTGTTTTCATTATTTATTAAAAATAAAATATGATTAGAACTTATCAAATTATGAACCACATTGGTGTTATTAGACAATGTGTCATAAAAATCAATAAAATGCTGACAAATTGTAATTATCTTGATTATAGAGACTTAACTAATTTGTCAAGTTCTTTGTGAAGGGCTATTCCTCTAAGATTTTTAGCAATGATTTTCCCATCAGCATCTAATAGAAAATTTGTGGGAATTCCTCTAACTCCGTAAATTCCAGCTCCCTGACTTCCCCATCCTTTGAGGTCGCTAACATGTTCTTTCCATGTTAGTTTGTCCTGTTCAATAGCTTTAATCCAGGCTTCTTTTGACTTATCTAGTGATACACTATAAATTTTAAATCCCTTTGCATTTTTGAATTTACTTTTTGAATATTTATTGTAGGCAGAAACAATGTTTGGATTTTCTCTTCTGCATGGAAAACACCAAGAAGCCCAAAAATCAATCAATACAATATTTCCTTTGAGAGATGATAATTTAATGTTATAGCCATTAGGGTCTTTAAAATCTAATTCTGGGGCCTTATTTCCAATATTAATTCCCGTAACATCTTGTCCATTATCGGTCTTGTTGAAATCTGTAGAAAAAGTGAAACTAAGTAAAATTCCTATCAGTGTTATGTATAAAATTCGTATCATGTTCAGATTTAATCAAAAATTGTTCCAATTTACGGTATTCTTTTAATGTCAGCACCAAGGGAGCGGAGTCTGTCTTCTATATTTTCATAACCTCTGTCAATTTGCTCAATATTTAGAACTGTACTTTTACCACTTGCGGATAAAGCTGCAATAAGCAAAGACACTCCAGCCCTGATGTCGGGTGAGGTCATCGTAATTCCTTTTAAAGGTGTTTTTCTATCTAACCCGATTACGGTTGCTCTATGTGGGTCACATAAAATGATTTGTGCACCCATATCAATTAATTTATCTACGAAAAACAACCTGCTTTCAAACATTTTTTGATGAATGAGCACACTGCCTCTTGCTTGAGTAGCAACTACTAATACAATGCTTAGTAAATCAGGTGTGAATCCGGGCCAAGGGTGATCAGATATAGTCATGATAGAACCGTCTATAAAGGACTCAATTTCATAGCTTTCGTGAGCTGGAATATATATATCATCATTTCTTTTTTCCAATTTTATACCTAGTTTCCTAAATACATTTGGAATAACCCCTAGCTTATCAAAAGCTACATTTTTTATAGTAATTTCAGATTGAGTCATGGCGGCTAAACCAATGAAACTCCCAATTTCTATCATATCTGGTAGTATGGTGTGCTCACATCCTTTGAGTTCACTTACCCCGTTTATAGTTAATTTGTTAGAACCTATTCCAGAAATATTTGCCCCCATTTTATTTAACATTTCTGAAAGTTGCTGAATATAGGGCTCGCATGCAGCATTATAAATGGTAGTTTCACCTTCAGCTAACACAGCTGCCATTATGATATTTGCAGTTCCTGTTACAGATGCTTCATCTAGTAACATATATGTTCCTTTCAAGCCGTTAGGCGCATGTGCTTTGTAGAAGTTAGTTTCACTATCATATTCAAATTTTGCTCCTAAATTTTGAAATCCGATGAAATGAGTGTCTAGTCTTCTTCTTCCAATCTTGTCTCCCCCTGGCTTTGGAATATACCCCTTCCCAAAACGAGCTAATAAAGGGCCAACTACCATAATAGAGCCTCTCAAACTTGAACCTTTAATCTTGTATTCATCAGATGTCATAAAGTCAACGTCTATTTCATCAGCTTGAAATGAGTAAGATCCTTGACCTATTTTTTCTGTTTTTACGCCAAGAGTAGATAATAAATCAATAAGCTTATTAACATCAACTATATCTGGAATGTTATTGATGATTACTTTTTCTGAGGTGAGCAGAACTGCGTTAATAACCTGTAATGCTTCATTTTTGGCGCCTTGAGGAGTGATTTCTCCTTTCAGTTTTTTACCTCCGAAAATTTCAAAAGCGCCCATGATCTTTTCTTCTGTTTTTATTTTTTGAGTAATTCTTAGATGTTTTTTTCTTTTTGAATCCCCTTACAATGTCATTAGTTTCTCTTAAATCATCAGACGATACCGTTAACTTGCCATTCGAAAGCTCTTCTAATTGTTTAATGATAAGACTGTCACTAACTGAATCTCTGTTCCATTGTAAATAAGAAGTTTTAAGCAGATTAGCGATGTGTTTTACTAGCTTCGATCTATTTTCGCTGTCTTCTAATTCAGCAGCAGCTTTTATCATATCTTCCATTATCTTTCCATAATGCCCATATTTTATATCATTACTTGGATAAGGGACTGATTCAGGTCTTGATTTATACTGATCTATTTTTGGTGCTCCATAGGGCGAGTCAACATCAAGTTGAAAATTTGAAATGATGAACAGCTGTGACCATAGTTTTTGTTGATATTCTTCAGCATTACTATTTTTTTTAGAGTTTGGATTGATTAAATCCATTATTTTAACTATAGTTTCTGCACATTTATTTCTTTCATTCTTGTCTGAAATGGTCATGGCATGTTGAACCATTCGGTGTACATTTCTTCCGTATTCTGGAATGA
>NZMV01000051.1 GCA_002694645.1 Crocinitomicaceae bacterium
TATAGTGTACTTATTAATCAATGAGATCGAATTAAATTTGAGCAATTACTGGAAATGGACTGAGCTAAAGTGAAATTATCCATGGTGTGAGTAAAGTTGTCATGAGCTATATCGATACCACTAATTGCCTCGTGCCAATCAATATCAAACTCCACTACAAATTCTTTGTTTTCATTTACAGAAGCTGAAAAATTGATCAAATTTGAATTTGAAGTAAGACCATCATTGCCAATATGAAAAACAAAAGATTCACCGGATTCAAAAACGTTGTTTTTGTTTTTATCGACATACCCTTCTAAAACAATAAATAAATAACTCCAATATTGTGGATCAATTCCCATTTGCCAATGCATGCTTGGTGTCTGGTAGCTTAGAGGATTACTACTCTCATAAGTTGCTGGGTCAATATGATTTGTGATCGAATCTACACCAATTAAACACTGAAATTCATTGATTGTCGTATCATAGATTATTCCCATATCGTATCGTGATTTTATAGGGTTGATAAGTACATAGCTATGATTGGTGAAACGATTTGCACCATTGTAACTATAATTAGTTTTTCCAGCATAAATAGCAGCTCTAGTAAATTGTATCAAAGTGCCAGAGTCATCTTGATAATCTATCAAATAGGAAAATGAATNAGTATTGTATTTGTGATTAATAAGCCATATTACNTTGTATGCAGANTTGGTNTCATATTCACACGTGGAATCATTGTAATTTGCNGATGAATTGTAATTATAAGCNANNGGATCNGTACAACCCGGTTTTTTACAGCTTTCTAATCCAACGGNCAGANTAAGTATAAAGTAAACAAAAAGGTATGAGAATTTATAATTCAATTTTACTATTTTCAGGCTTAAAATTAGAACAAAAATAAATTATTAATCTAATTGTTTAATTAAACACTATGGTACTTAGGTGGTTGCTATTTGTATTATTTATTTGTTGTTTGCTGGTATACAGTTCTAGCGCTATTAAAACCGTATTCAAAAATCCTTGGATATACTACATTTTTGTATTCGTAAACCTTATGGTAATTGGCAATTTCATTCTACATATTGTATTATTTAGGGATAAAGGTTTAGTGTCTCCCTATTTCATGTATTCCTTTGGTCTTTTCATTATGATAATNGTATTTCAATTTCTTGTTATATCCTTTTTGTTTGTAGAAGATCTTGTTCGGTTGCCTCAATGGGTTTACCATTTATTTACTAAGGGTTTTAAAAGTTCATTTGAATACTCACCCCAACGTAGGGAATTTATTTCAAAGCTCGCTTTACTTATAGCTAGTATTCCTGTTGGTGCATTATTCCTCGGNATGTTAAGGGGAAAGTATAATTACAGAGTGATCAAACACAAANTATCATTTGACAATCTACCTCCTTCATTTGATGGATTTAAAATTGTTCATATTTCAGATTTCCATTGCGGNAGTTTTGANAATGAAGAAAAAGTAAAATACGGGATTGAAATGATTAATGATCAAAGACCTGACCTTATACTATTTTCTGGAGATATGGTGAATAATATGGCTAGGGAAATTTTACCTTGGAAAGACATTATCAGCTCATTAAATGCACCCTTTGGCAAATTCGCAGTATTAGGGAATCACGATTATGGCGACTATGTTCCTTGGGAAAGCGAAGCCAAGAAAAAAGAAAACATGAATCACTTGCTATCGTATTTGAACGACATGGGTTTTCAAGTTTTGTTAAATGAATCTAAACCATTAAAAAATGATAAGGACGAAATTGCTTTAATTGGTGTAGAAAATTGGGGTGCTGGAGGATTTAAAAAGAATGGTGATTTCGATAAAGCTTCAGCCAATNTGANTGAATCGATGTTTAAAATATTACTTTCTCANGACCCATCTCATTGGCAACAAAAAATTATTGAGCATCCCNTTCATGTTGATTTAACGCTTTCAGGACATACTCATGGAATGCAGTTTGGTATTGAAATACCTGGTTGGATTAAGTGGAGCCCAGCAAAATACAGATATAAATACTGGGCAGGAATTTATAAGGAGAAAAATCAATTTATTAACGTTAATAGGGGCTTTGGTTTTCTAGCATATCCAGGACGTGTCGGTATTTATCCAGAAATATCTCTACTAGAGCTACACTCTCAAAAATCAGCATAATTGAAGCAGTTAAAGGTTTATAGATCTTCTGCAGGTTCTGGAAAAACCTTTACTCTTGTTAAACATTACCTAACCATACTTCTNAANTCAGAGTCTCCTTATACTTTTAAGGAGGTTTTAGCCATAACCTTTACAAATAAGGCTGCTCAGGAAATGAAGGATCGAATTCTANATGAGCTTCAGTTGATGATCAATGATGTAGATTCAAGTGACATGTTACCATTAATTTCAAANGACATCTCTATTCACGTTGAATCACTNANATTAAAATGTAAATCTATNTACAGCAAAATCATTCATAATTACAGTGATTTTAATGTGATGACTATTGATCGTTTTACGAATANAATTATTAATGCCTTTTCTAAAGAATTAGACCTTCTACCTTCTTATGAAATCATATTAGATGAAAAAGAATTTCTAAGTGGAGCTGTTTCTNAATTCATTGATGAATCTTCAGATGATGAGAAATTTTTACAATTGGTNTATAATATCATTGATGACTCCATAAAACAAGGANTAAAAACAGATATAGAAAAGCAATTAAACCAACTCGAAAAAATTCTGATTCTAAATCAGCAAAAAATTAAATATTATGATCAGAATTTCCTTCAAAATATAAGAAGAAGTCTGTCCACAAAGATGAATGATTTGCATGATGAAATTATCCATCAAATAAATCAGATAAATCAATCTATTTCACAATATCATATTTTGGAAAAATGGTCAACTTACAATAGGCTTTCAAAACTTATAAAATTGAAGGAAAATCTTATTGAAGTTGATATTGAGTTCATTATTCAATANGCTAGCTGGGTAGATGATAATAAATTATTTAAGAAAAGTCTTTCTAAAACNGAACAAGTTTCGGTAAATACTTTTCTNCAANTGGCGACACCCTGCATTTATAANCTTCTAGATCATTTAAAAGTGTATGTAAGGTATCGNGAGTCGATTAAGCTATTCGTTCCTTTTCTTATGGTAAATTCACTATACTCTAAACTAAAAGAATTAAAAACAGAACAAAACATAATTTTAATTTCTGATTTCAATACGCTGATAAGTGACATTATAAATAATGAGCCAGCTGGATTTATTTTTGAAAGAATAGGAAGTAGGTTTAATCATATNCTTGTGGATGAATTTCAGGATACTTCNATGCTACAATGGCATAATCTTGTTCCTATGATTCATGAGTCTATTTCAAATGGTGGAGAAAATTTAATTGTTGGAGATGCTAAACAAGCTATTTACAGATGGAGAGAAGGTGATGCTCAACAATTTATGGACTTACCAAAATTACCTAGCTTAGAAAATAGAGTAGAATACGAAACCTTATTTGAATTTGGATTTGAACAAGGATACCTAGATACAAATTGGAGGTCTACAACATCAGTNATAAATTTTAATAATGCCATATTCAGTGAAGTTCAAACACTTTTTGAAATAGANAATGTAAAAGATGTATTTCATCGTTCTAAACAACTTANATATCGGAAAGATAAAGGATCAGTTGATGTTAANTTCAATGACATTTCTCTTAAAGATTATTTAGAAAGCAGCATAAAAAGTATAATTGATGTTGGATATTCATATTCAGATATTACTATTTTAATNAGATCAAGCAAAGATGGTCTGGAAATTGCAAATGCACTTAATCGACTTGATCTTCCCTATATCTCTGAGGATAGTATTTATTTGTTTTACAGCACACAATTTAAATTATTGTATCATGGTCTAACTTATTTTGAATTTGGAAGTAAAGATGATCTTAAATTATTTCATCATCATTTNTGTGTGCTAAAAGGGGAAGTTGCTTNAAATTCCGAATCAATTTTAAATATTGATTTTAGCTATTACAGAAGTTTAAGAGACTATCACAAACTTGAATTTATTTTATCATTTTTAAACCTAAACATAAAAGATGCATTTATCGATTGTTTTAATGATCAGTATTTCCAATTTGTGGTCTCAAAAAAATATTCTATTCATAGATTTTTAGATGTTATATGGGACGAATCCAAAAAAATTAGCGTTGATAATAACAANNACAATGCAATTCAAATTCTTACTATTCACAAATCAAAGGGTCTAGAATTTCCTGTAGTTATTATGCCTAAAGGAATCTGGTCTACAAAATCAAATTTAAATCAGCCATTTATATGGNTAGATGGAGTTAAGGTTGATCAAAATGAATTTGATTATTTCATTGCTAAAATGAATAAGAAATTATTGACTGCATTAGACATGAAGAGTCTTTATGAGAAAGAAGAGCAAATGAAAATTTTGGATGATTTAAATCTATATTATGTTGCATTTACNAGAGCAGTTGATCATTTATTTATTCATTTTTCCGGCAAGTCAAAGAAAAAAGGAGTTTCAGATTTACTTATAAATGCAATAAAACTTCATGAATGTTTTAATGAAAACGAAAATAGATTTTTTGATGGATCACTTGAAAAGTATGAAAGGGAAATAAAAACCACCAAAAAACAACTATATACTTTAAGTGATGGTGGTTACTCCAATTTTCAAGTAAATTATACTTTAGCTAACGAGAAAACTTTAAATTTTGGCAGTGTTTTTCATCAAATAATGAGTAAGGTTCTTACAGACTTCACGGATGGATTTAAATTTGCTTTAGAATTAAAAGAGCATTCTAAAATAACGCATAAAGACTATCTTACATGTTGTGCTTACCTAGAGGAATTGAGGAAATCCAAAAAATTGTCATTTATATTTAATGATTATGATTTTTTATATACTGAAAAAGAAATTGTAAGTAGTAAAGGNGAAATTCTGCGAATTGACCGGATGTTTTTTAATCAAAATTGTTGGTGGATCATTGATTATAAAACGGCAAATAAAACACCTTCAGATATTAAACAGATAGAGACCTACATTAATGTTTTAAAAGAAATGGGTTATAAAAAAATTAAAGGGTTGTTAATTTATTTACCTCAATTAGAAGTTATTCATGTTTAATCAGGTTAGGATAGTCTGTGATGATAGCATCCACACCTATNTTNANCAATTCNTTACTCATTNCAATTTCATTNACAGTCCAAGCAAANACCTCTATATTTTCTTTATGTGATTTNTTAACGAATTTAGGTGTNATTATNTTATANTTCAGTCCAAAAGCATGTGGNGTGAANTTAAGTGATTCTTTAAGTTTTGAGAAACACTTAAAGGGNTTGTATTCCAATAGCACATATCTTTCNTTTGACATTAGNGNATNTAGTTCNTTTAAGATTTCTGGATCAAATGACATGTAAATGTAATTTGACTTCAANGGACTATCTTTNACATGATTATANATGATATCGGCATATTCTTTTGGGTTCGGATAGTATTCGGNNACTAGTGAGGGTTCTGATTTAATTTCAAATAGNACAATACCTTCATANCCNAGGAGTTCTCTTTCTACATCTTTNANAAGAGGTTTTGATTCAATNACTTTTTCTTGGTTTGGAAATTTTTCATAANACTTACTTCCGCAGTCAATTAGTNTTATTTCATCAGTAGACATTTCGTACAGGTTTTGTTTAGTNAAACCTATCCCTTTATTTACCGGTTGGCAATATGTGGTGTCTANATAAGGCTCATGGGAAATNNTGATCTCATTATTTTTNTTAACGATAATATCCCATTCGATCCCGTCTGCACCATATGCAATGGCTTTTTTAAATCCTTCTATTGTATTTTCTGGATAAGTGCCTCTACATCCTCTATGTCCAATGAATTTAGTTTGCTGTTGA
>NZMV01000052.1 GCA_002694645.1 Crocinitomicaceae bacterium
ATGAAATTGGTCATCCAGTTCATCAATTGAAAAGAGGTTTTGTAACTTGAAAGTATACTAACAAATAAAATAAACCCTATTACTAATAGAAGAGGTTTATAGGTGGATAATTGGAATTTGTTATGTTGTATTTCACTTTCATTTTCGATCATTTCATAATCCCCTATATTTTTAAGAACATCCATCAATTCATCAAGCTGCAACTTACTTGTCATTTGTAGTTTTACACTTGCATTTTTAAGATTAACATCAGCTTCTGAAATATGATTGTGGCCGATAAATGCTTTCTGTACTTTGTTTACACATCCCATACAATGCATTCCGTTNATTTGATACGTTTTAACGATCATGAAGGATATGATTTAATCACACTTTTTCTTCCAATTTGCATAGTGATAAAATCTANATCNCTTCTAACTCCTCTTGCAGGTGAGTATTCTCTTCCATAGAAGATAATTTGAAGGTGAAGCTTGTTCCATAAATTTTCTGGGAATAGTCGTTTGGCATCTTTTTCAGTTTGAACTACATTTTTACCATTACTAAACCCCCATCTATACATAAGCCTGTGAATATGGGTGTCAACAGGAAAAGAAGGTACACCAAATGCTTGACTCATCACTACAGATGCTGTTTTATGTCCAACACCGGGTAGTTCTTCTAGNGCATTTANGTCTGCTGGTACTTGGCCATCATATTGGTTAATNAACATTCCNGATAGGGTATAGATGGCTTGAGATTTNCGAGGTGATAATCCACAAGGNCTNATGATACTTTTGATTTGCTCCACGTCTAATTTCACCATATCAAACGGATTATCCGCTTTTTCAAATAGGGNAGGAGTAATTTTATTTACNCGCTCGTCTGTACATTGTGCAGACAATAAAACCGCAATGAGCAAAGTGTAGGGATCTTTATGGTCAAGCGGAACGGGTGTCTCTGGATAGAGTTTTTCTAATTGTTGAACAACATATTCTACTTTCTCTTTTTTTGTCATTATATTCTTTCCAAAGCATTTGTTCTTATCCAACCTTTCTTTTCATTGAACGAAATTTCAATCCACTCATTGATTTCTGCAGTCACTTTTGCTTTAGAACCTTCGTGTAATAAAAAAGCTGTTGATGCATTTTCTGATGGTTCNGTTCTTACTTTAATGGAGTTTTTTATCACAATCCCATATTTAGTTTCATTTATTTTAGACTTACTAATAGAAGATAGGAGTACCGTAATTCCAAATAAAATAAGAACTATAATTGCAGAATAAAAGTTGATTTTCTTCCATTTTGAATCTATACTTAATCTGAAGAAAGCAAACATAACGCAAACTAGTCCCAGAAGGATAATAGATGAATAAGCCCAGTAATTTGGAGATTTCCCAAGAAAACTAAATATTAATTCATTAAGCAGAACCGATTTTTTAATGGGGTTTTTGTCTTTGATTAGCTTATTGCAATATTGTAAATTATAGCTTAAATCTGGATCTCCAGGAGCTAATTTTATACCCTTTTCGTAAAATAAAATGGCTTGAGGTATACTATCTAATTTGAAAAATGTGTTACCTAAATTCANGTATAATTCTTTGCTGATCATTTTCGATTGTAGTACTGTTTTATACGCTATTAATGCACTGTCAAATTCTTGTGACGCGTAAAAGGAATTTCCTTTTTCAAATTGGTGATATGCATCATCGTTACCCTTACATACATAAGAAATAATTATCAANACAATTAAAAAATTCCTTTTAAGCATTATCTTTTAAATTTTGTACAAGTTCTTTTGTTTTAGATAAACAAATGTCTGCATCGTCAGATGAAAGGGGACTGTATTGAGCCATTTCACATTTGGTAAGTATTTCATCTATAGAACGAATGATATCAGGATTCACTTTATTTTTTTCTAGNACTTGGTAAATAGAACTACGATTTAATTCAGCCATATCAATGCTATATTTTTTTGAAATAAGTGAAATCCAAAGACTATAAATTTCCTTATAAAATTGGTCTAGACTGTTGCTGCTAAAATTTACTTCAGCTTTTGATAACTGAACTTGAGTTTGTTTATTAATCTGTTTTAGTAATGTTTTTTCTGAGTTTGTGAATTTTTCCTTATTGGAGAAAAAGACTAAAAATAATAGTAAAATCANCGGTGANGAAGCAAGTAATCCCCAGTAATAAGCAGTTCCAAATATGGGACTGCTGAAATCAAATAGTTCTGTTTCTGTTTTTATATGTCTAATGTTATCATTTATCGTAACCACCTCATCTTGTTGAGGTTTTTCAAAATTGATGGTGTTTGAAGCAGAAGATTTGTTTGTTTTTTCAACTGTAATAATAGTTTCTGGGTGTTTCAACGTTTTATACTTACCACTATTTAAATCAAAATAAGAAAAGGAAATGGTCGGAATTTTATATTCACCGTGAAAGCGTGGAATCACAAGTTGATGAAGTTTCTTTTTCCCATAAATACCATTTTCACTGACTTTAATATTCGATTTAGTTTCTTCCGGATATTTTTCCAAATCTTGTGGCAAGGATAACTTCGGCATATCCAATTGTTTTAAATTTCCATTTCCAGAAATTTCAATATGAATGTCTAAGGGGTCATCTACTTTAAGTAATGTTTTTTTCACATCTACATTCAATTTATAATTCCTGCCAATTTGCCCTGTAAAAGAAATGGGAGGGTTAGGAGGAAGTGCTCGTACTTTTAGTTTAAGCGAATTACTTTTAAGTGTTTTTGATTTACCTCTATTGAAAAAATCACGATTTACAACGGTTTTAACTTCAAATGGCAATATGGTAATGTCCCCTGATTTTTGTGGAGAAACAATTTCTTTTTTTAATGTAAATACACGGTATTGTATTCCGTTAATCACCTCAACTTTTTCTTTCCACTGATTGTTTTTAGGTTCTATTAATTCGGTCCATACATCATTGCTCATGGGTAGTTCATAGTCTGTGATTTCAAGATTTCTAATATGGTAAGTAGAAGCATATATCTTGTACTCAAGTAATATGTTTTCACCTACAAATAGTTTCCTTTTTGGCGAACTTATTTTAGCAAAAAATTTGGTATTATTTTCTGGTGGTTTTGTTGTTGTATTTTGATTTCCTTGGTTAGGTTTATTGGTTTTCCCTTTACTTACTGAAATGGTAATAGGTTTTGTCTGGTAGATATTATTTTCAAAGTTGACTTGTATCGACTCTATGACGATATCTCCCTCTTTTTTAGGGGATAATATAAAGGAGTATGAAAATTCTTTTACTTGCTCAAATTTGCCATTGATAATAGTGGTTTGGCTAGAAGAACTTGTGAAAGGTCCTTGACGTATCACAAAGTTTTCAAAACTTAGATTTGTTAATCTTACTCTTTCATTTGATTTAATAGTATACTTGACGTATTCATCCACCGTTATTTTGTTCTGATTTACAAATGCTTCAATATTAAACTGTCCTACATAGGTTAGGTTAAAAAATAGAGATATATATAATAGAACGTATTTCATCACCAATCTTTAGTTTTACTCTTTTTCTTTTTATCGCCTTTATTTCTGTTCACTTTCATTAAAATCTTTTCTTCATCTCCATTTATTGCATCTAGATTTTTCAATGCCTGTTGTTTACTCTGGGCTTGTTTTTCTTTTTGTTGTTGATTTTTGTTTTGCTGGTCCTTGTTTTGTTGGTCTTTCTTCTGTTGGTCTTTGTTCTGTTGATCTTTGTTTTGTTGGTCCTTGTTTTGTTGATCCTTGTTTTGCTGATCTTTGTTCTGTTGATTTTTGTTTTGTTGGTCCTTGTTTTGTTGGTCCTTGTTTTGTTGGTCCTTGTTTTGCTGATCTTGGTTTTGCTGATCTTGGTTTTGGCTCTGTTGTAACAATTTCATTGCATAGGATAAATTATATCTTGCATCTTCATCTGTAGGATTATTTCTCAATGATTTTTTATAGTTATCTACTGCATTTGTTAGAAGATCTGAATTTGGGGATTGTCCAGTATTTTCTTGCGCTGACTTGGCATATTCTGTAAGATAGGAGTTCCCAATGTTGTAATACGCTTTACTTTTTTCTTCTTTGGTAATGTTAGAATGTAAGTACTGATTGAAATTGTTTCTTGACGACTCAAAATCTCCGCTCATGAAAGAAGAGTTTCCATTGTTAAAAGCCGCCTTTAGATTTGATGTATCGTTTTTAAATGATTGACTATATAGATCATTTGATTGCAAGAATT
>NZMV01000053.1 GCA_002694645.1 Crocinitomicaceae bacterium
TATAATCAAACAATATAATGGTGCGTATCTTAATTTAATAAATCCTCCAAAAAAAGTGTTTTATTCAGAAAGTTGTGCTCCAACTGGTTGGATAGAAGAAGCCTATAAAGCACTTGATTATATGAACAATAACATCTTAAAAGAAAAATGACTGATTTTTTTCAAAATGGTATATTCACTACATTACATGATTTTAAAACTAAAAAACTAGAAACTATTGAAGCTGAATTAAAATTGTTTTCTGGATATAGACCTATTGAATTAATATTACCTAGTTTATATTCAGAATTAGAAGGGCCAGCATTAAAAAATATTGTAAAAGAAATAAGCGAAGTAGATTATATTAATCATGTTATAATAGGACTTGACAAAGCTAATCTTAAACAAAACAAACATGCATATTTATTTTTTAAAGAATTAAAAAAACCTTTTTCTATATTATGGAACGATGGACCAAGGTTAAAAGCTATTTATAGAGAACTTAAAAGTAAGGGTCTTAGTCCAGGTGAAAGAGGTAAAGGAAGTAATGTATGGAATTGTATAGGTTTTGTTCATGCTAGAGGTATGGCAGAAGCGATAGCAATACATGATTGTGATATATTGACATATGACAGAAACTTATTAGCTAGATTAATTTATCCTGTAGCTAATCCAAATTTTCAGTTTGAATTTTGTAAAGGCTTTTATCCACGTATTGCTTCTAATAAAATGAATGGAAGAGTTTCTCGACTTCTAATTAAACCATTACTAATGGCATTAGAAGACATTTTTGGACCTAATGAATATTTAAATTTCATGAAAAGTTTTAGATATCCGCTTGCTGGCGAATTTTCTTTTAGAAAAAATCTAATACCTGAACTTAGAATACCTTCAGATTGGGGTCTTGAAGTTGGCATACTCTCAGAAATGCAAAGAAATTATGCAACTAATAGAATATGTGAAGTATGCATATCTGATAACTATGATCACAAACATCAACCATTATCTGAGAATGAAAAAAAAGATGGTTTGTCAAGAATGTCTATAGACATATCAAAAGCTATAATTAGAAAGTTAGCTACAAAAGGATATTGTTTTGGACCAGATACATTTCGCACAATTAAATCAACTTACTATAGATATGCACTTGATTTTGTGAGATTCTATCAAAATGATTCTGAAATTAATGGATTAGAATATGATATTGATTTAGAAGAACGAGCCGTTGAATTATTTGCAGAAAATATAATGTATGCAGGAAGGATTTTTTCACAAAGACCAATGGAAACTCCTTTTATACCATCATGGTCTAGAGTAATTTCTGCTATCCCAGATCTGAGGATAAAATTACGTCAGGCTGTTGATGCAGACAACAAAGAATTTCAACGATGAGAATGAAAAAAGAAGATAAGAATAAGATATATCAACTTTTAAAATTGATATATCCCGATAAATCAAAAGAAGTATTAGATAATATAATAAACAATATTGATAATGATATAAGCTCAGATTACTTAGGGAATGAGTTTAAAGATTGGGATGAAAAAACCTGCGTTTTAATTACCTACGCTGATAGTATTTATGAAGAAGAGAAAAAAACATTAAAAAGTTTACATGAATTTTTAATCGATAATTTGAAAGATTTTATAGATACGGTACATATATTACCATTCTTACCCTCATCAAGTGATGATGGATTTGCAGTCACAGATTTTTTTGAAGTAGACTCTAAATATGGTGACTGGAAAGATATAAAAAAAATTTCCATCGATTTTAATATTATGTCTGATGTTATTCTCAATCATGCTTCTAAATCAAATAAAATATTTAAAAAATATCTTTTAGATAAAAAAGAATACCAAAATTTTTTTTTATCAGTGAGCGATAATTTTGACACTAGTAAAGTCGTAAGACCCCGTGAACATAATTTAATACAAAATATTCATACGGATTATGGTATCAAAAAACTCTGGTGCACATTTAGTAATGATCAAATTGACTTTAATTTCTTAAATCATAAAGTACTTGAGTTTTTTTTGAATGTAATAAGTAACTTTATAAAAAATGGTGTTCGAATTATCCGTTTAGATGCTGTCGGTTTTTTATGGAAAGAGTCTGGAACTTCCTGTGTTAATTTAAAACAAACTCATTCAATAATTAAATTGATAAGGCTAATCTGCGATTTACATAATAAAAATATAAAAATTGTAACAGAAACAAATTTACCTAATCAAGAAAATTTAAGTTATTTTGGTAATGGTAATGAAGCACATTGGATTTATAATTTCCCTTTACCGCCTCTAATTATAAATAGTATTTTATTCGCTGATTCTACGATACTCCGTAATTGGAGTATGAGTATGCCTCCCGCTCTTGAAGGAATGTCATATCTAAATTTTATTTCATCACATGATGGTTTTGGAATGCGACCTACAGAAGGATTATTGGACGATGAGCAAAGATCTAAACTCTTTGAGCGTTTAGAAAAAAATGGTTCATATTTTTCATATAAAACTAATACAGATGGAACAAAAAGTGTTTACGAAGTAAATTCATCTCTTTACAATGCTCTAGAAAAAACGGACCTTGATCAGAAAGGAAAATTTAAGATTGAGAGATGTGTGTTAGCTTATGCAATAATTTTAGGAATTGAAGGTATCCCAGCAATCTATTTAAATAGCTTGATTGGTGATGAGAATGATTATAAAGACAGTAATAAGTCAAATATTAAAAGGAGGATNAATCGTAGAAAATTTAATAAAAAGTTACTTGAAGAAAAAATAAATAATTCAAAAACCAAGGAATTTAAAATATTAAATTCTCTTAAAAANTTAATTTTAAAGCGTAGTCAACATTCTGCTTTTCATCCAAATGCGACACAGTTTACTTTACAATTAGGACCTGAGGTGTTTGGAGTTTGGAGACAAAACAAAAAAAGAACTCAAAGCATATTTGTTATTAATAATTTGCAACCTAAAATAATACAATTAAATCTAAGTGAAATAAATTTAATTGCNACCGAATCATGGTACGATATTATTACTGAAACTCAAATTGATATTCATAATAATAAATTATATTTAGATCCTTATCAAACTGTATGGATTACGAATAAATAGTGTAGATTTTATTGAAAATTTAATAATAAAATTAAAAAAATGAAAGTTTGATTTTTTAAATATAATAATTAATATTACTATTTTCATTATTTTATATTATTTTTTTTATTCTTTTACACTACCTTGAGTAAGTCCGCTTATTAAATTCTTTTCAAAGGACATAAATAATATAATTACAGGTATCGCGGTTAACATTGAAGCCGCCATTATTCGATCCCATATAGCATTTTTTGAAACAAATAATGTTTTTAAAGCAATTGGCAGTGTNTGATATTCATTAAATCCCTTAAGAAAAACNGAGGCGAACAGATACTCATTCCAAGCAATCATAAACGCGTATATAAAAATTGTGAAAAGCATGGGTAGTGATAGTGGGATAATAATAAGTAAAATTGACTTAATTCTCGAACAGCCATCAATTAACGCTGCTTCTTCAAGTGATTCTGGTATCGACCNAAAATAATTTCCTAGCATATACATAGACACAGGAAGTGTTTGAACAACATAAATTATTATTAATACTATAATCGATCCTGTTGCTGTTTCAGCCAAACCACTTTTAACAGCTATTTGATAAAGTGGAACCATCAATAATACTCCTCCAAACATGTAGGTCATTAGCACGCCTCTTTGAACTAAGCCTCGTCCGCGATAACGAACCCGACTAAAGGAATAAGCTCCAAAAANNGCAAGGACAAGTGAACATAATGAGGCTATTCCCGAAATTAAAAAACTATTTAAGAAAAAACTTACAAATGGAAAAACATCAGAACTATTAGAAAATTTCAAAATTATTTTCTTCTTTTTATCTTCAGAAAGTTTGGGATTATCTAGCAGTCTTTTTATAGATTCTGGAACTTGAANATCTTTTTTTTGGAANCCAAGTAATTCTTCATATGCNTTTAAATTAANTTTAACTGGAATTAGTGATGGATTTCCCCANTCAAATTGATGTTTTAAAGACGTTGATAACATCTGTACAAAAGGGAAAAGAGTAAAGATTAGTACTAAAAGAATCAATAGATAGAAACCTAATTTTTTAAAAAAATTTTGTATCACCATTTAAGTATTTTTTTGATGTAATACAATATCAATAGAGTNAGTAATAAAAATTGGACAACTGCTATTGATGCAGCTAATCCCTGCTCAATATTTCCAGTAAAGGCAGTAAAGTAAGTATAGACTGGAAGAGTTTTTACATTTGGAGCTAAAAGATATACTTCATCAAATTTGTTCATGTTCCAGATAAATCTCAACATTATAATTGCTCCTACAACAAAACGTATTTCAGGNAGAGTGATATGTAAGAATTTTTTCCAACGCCCCGCACCATCAATTTCTGCAGCTTCATAAAGACTTTTATCAATACTTTGGAATCGNGCCAAAATTAATAGATACGCAAATGGAAAGTGTTTCCAGATATCAAAAACTATTACAACAATTAGCGCTTGATCTGGGGTTCCTATTAGGTTAAAACGCTCTTGACTTAAATGAAAGATTTCTACAATAAGATGGTTAAAAATTCCATTTACAGGGTCGAAGATAAACTGCCATGCAAAAACTTCAGAAATTAATGGGGCTACATAGGGTAAAAGTATTAAACCTCTAACTAGACCCCTCATAGGAAATTCATGATTCATAATAGATGCAACTGAAATTCCTAAAAGAGTAGTTCCCAATGTGGTAGCGACTACATAAATTAATGTAATCNATAGTGATTTGTAAAAATTTTCATCCCCAAAAAGGTTTAAATAATTATTGGGTCCTACGAANATATTCTCACTAACAAGTTTTACCTCGAAAAAACTTAGATAAATATTATAAATTATTGGGTAAAATATTAAGAGGATAATTACAGATAAGCTAGGAAACAGTGTCAACCAACCAAATCGTTCTTCTTGCAGAAGAAGTGATTTTTTTTTAAAACTCAAACCATTCATTTAGAAAAAATAAGTTTCTTAAAAAGTAAAATACTTAAAAAAAACTTATGTTGATAAAAAGTTAACGGGATCTAAAATTAATTTAAAACAAATATTTAGACCCCGTTAAAAATAATATTGAATAGAATTATTTATTTACAATTTTATTCATTTCTCCTTCAGCCCAGTTCATAGCATTTTTTACCGAAGAACCTTCAAAATGTGTTTTATAAAGCATTTGAGGAATGATTTGTTTAGCAAAAATTTCGCCTGAAGCAGGTATCATTTTTCCTTCAACAATTTCAAATTTTTGAAGATTGTCTAAACCCGCTATAATTTCATACATNTTATCTTTACCATAATGTTTAAAGATACCCTTAGGATCATTCATGAATTTACTGCTACGTGCTACAGAGCGAATCACAGGATTCATACCGCCTGGTGCCATATGTAAAAAAGATACATATGCATCTTCTTCATAAAGGTAACTGACTAAACGTTTTGCTGCATTTGTTTTTTTAACATCGTCATTCTTTGTAATACCCAATGTTACTATTACTCCATATGAGGATTCTTGTGTATTTTTGAATGAGGAAACCATTTTTGTATTTTTNACCAAATCTGGATCAAATGTGCCTCCACTAAGCAATTCAAAATTATCTCCTGTAAGTGAGCTAGCAGCTACTTTAGCCAATGCGAGGTCATCCATTATATAAGTTGAATAAAAAAACATCGCCATTTTACCTTGGAGATAGTAATCCCTTGCTCTCCAGGTTTGAGGTCCTGGAGGGGAATACTGTTGCAATTCATTATAAAACTCCACTGTTTCAGTCATGGCTTGTGAATTAAATACCAATTTCCCNTCTTTATCAAACTGTCGTGCACCATTTGAAAGTGCAAANTGTGTGAATACTTGCTCAGCATAACCATCTGACTTTGTTCCAATTAGGATACCGTATTGATTTTTCCTTGGTTGATTGAAATGCTTTGCTGCCTTTAAAATGTTATACCAAGTGTTAGGTGGAGCTAAGCCTGCCATCTCAAACCAATCAGCTCTATACCAAATTCCTTGAACCCACCCATGGTAAGGAAGAGCATATGCGTGACCTTCTGGTGAAGTAGTTAATTCTAATGAACCCTTGAAAAATTGATCTTTCCCAATTTNATTTATAACAGCTGCATGNGCGTCGTGATCCATTAAGCCTTGTGAACCAAATGCTACAGCAAGTTCTGAACCCATGTTGATGACCTCTGGAATGTTTCCAGCTGAAGTTGCTGCAACCATTTGTGTAGGAAAGTCATTCTCATCTACAGCCACTAAGTTTACTTTTATATCATCATTCAGAGCTTCAAATGTATCCAAAATTAATTGGATAGTTTTCATCCTTTCTGATTGAGTTTCTGTAGTCCAAAAAGTTATGGTAGTTGCAAATGCAACTTGAGCAGAAAAAAACATAAAAATTGTAAAATATATTGATAATCTCTTTATCATTTTTACCTTTATTATTGAAATTATTTAAAAATTAATAAAATATGCTAATTTTTATTAGCACGCTACTAAAACAAGAAAAATAGATAAATAAAAAATTTTTTAAATTACATGAGACCTCCTTCAAGTATTATTAAGATTTTAAGAATTTTCACCATCACTTCCCCTCAATTGCAAATTTGCAAAAGCTATTTTTGATTTAAAAGGTTTTTTAGGTTCTTTTAGTCTATTTATTAATAGATCAACTACCTCTCTTCCGCACTCCTCTATAGAAAAAGACAAAGTACTTAGTGGCGGATCCATATAACCTCCAAGTGCTATTCCATCATAACCAAGTACAGATAAATCCTCTGGAATTCTAAAACCAAGTTCTTTCGCTATTTTTATAACACCAAGTGCTGTGGCATCATTCGAACAGAGGATTGCAGTAGGTGGAAATTTTTGTTCAAGTAGTTTATGAGCTGCTATTTCGCCACCTTTACCAGAAAGGTCTCCAGGCATTTCCACACAATGTTTTTTTTCAAGATTCGACTTCCCAATCATTTTTCGAAATCCCTGTATTCTGAATTGAGCGCTAAAAAATTCTTTTCCTCCTCCAATAAAACTAATTCGTTTATGTCCCATCTTGATCAAATGTGACGTAGCTTCTTCGAAAGCTTTTTCTCCATCAATATCAAACCAATCATGCTCCATTATCCGAGCAGTTCTTCCGTATGTAACGAATGGAAAATTCTCACTAAGCAAGTAATCTACCCGTTTATCTTTTTTAAGCGTTCGAAAAATAATAAAACCGTCGACCTTTCGACTCTTGACTAATCTTTGATATGGTTCCACCTCAAATGCATCAGATTCATTAGTGTGAACTAAAAGATCATATCCATATTTATTAAGATTTGAGGAAATCGAGTTTATAAATTCGCTAACAAAAGTATTAACCGGCTGAGAAGAGATTTTGGGTAGCACTATTCCGATCGTTTCAGATAAGCCCAGCGCCAACCTTCTAGCTGGGGTTGAAGGAACATATCCATATTTATTGGCAGCTTCGATCACACGTAGTCGAGTTTTTTTTGATATGTCTTCGTAACCATTGAGCGCCCTTGAAATTGTTCCTTTGGTTAGGCCAAGTTCTAATGCAAGGTCACTGATACGTATTTCTCGGTTTCGCACTTTTTTTACTTTATCCAAGTTAGTTATATGCGTATCTGTCTAAAAGCTCGTAAAATGTGAACGAAACCGGTTTCGACTAAGAGCAGTGTGCATTATTTCTTAATTTGATCATAAAAAAAAGCAATAATACTACGAAATATCTACAAAATTCAAGTATATCTTTAATCCTAGACCCAACGCTATACCCCACATGCTTTTCAGTTTTTTCCAACTAGTCTGTTATTTCAAACTTAGGAAGTGCAGACAAATCCTACATGATGTTGTCTTCGTCATTCCAAGCCTCAAAAACTATTCCACGAGCATGCTTCCATTACTTACACCTTGGTCGAGCTTACTGAGCATCGCAGTGTAGCGAAGAAGTATTGAATTGAAATGAGCTACCCCTTGTTGAGAAACTGTTGGTCAAGGGGGGTGGGACACAAAACAGGTCCTATCGACTATCTTAGACATCCAGTCCCTCTATTCGGGGGTGAATTTTAATGAAGATTAGAAAATAGATTCTATTAATTCTGGACTCGAATTCAGAGCTGGAGATTAGGAATCTTCAGAGATCGGCCAGTTTTCAACGTTTATCGGTCTGGGTGTCCTTTTAGGTGTCCTTTTTACGGTTATCCCCTCCAATCACACACAATATCGACCTCTCTTGTAATTTTCAAAAAGTTATGTTTAATTAGTCTCCTCTCAAGAGGAACTGGCACGCACATTTATTTGGAATCGATATGGCATCTGAATTTTTTTTAGTCCACCACATTTTCAAACCTGATATGGCTAAAACTTGGTGGGAACATCCTGATGGTGATCTTAATGAAGAAGAAAGAGAAAAAAGAACAAAAAGATGGTTTGATGCTGGTTTTGTGAATCATTGTTTTATGCCTATGTCAAAAGATGGTCCGATGTATTGCGTTTGGGAAGTCAAAGATGGAGTTTCAGCCACAAACTTTCAGGATTTTTTAGATAGTCCAGGCGGTGTTGAAAGAACCGGATGCAAAACCATAAATAATGTTGTCATGAAAGTAGATTTGGAACTAACAGGTGGAGCCCCACCTTACGAGAGAAAATTTAAATAGTTAAAAAGGTTTTTTTTCAACTTTCTCACTTAAATAAAAGAATACTATGAGTTATTGCAGAACAACTTTATTTGAATACCAAACCGAAGAAGATGCCAACGAACTGTTTGCTCAATATCAAGCTAATGCTCCTATAAATTTTCCAGATGCAGAGGTACTGCTTTGCACTCGAACAGGTCCAAAAACTGCGATAATGACATCACTTTATGCAAGCAAGGAAAAAGCAAACCAAGCGATGGCTGCAAGAAAACCTCTTCTTGAAGATGTTAAAGCTAAAATTAAAAGTATTGATACACATGAAGGTGAGGCCTCTCAGCTTCGTTAAGAAGAATGTATGACTATCACAATTATATCCAGGCATTCCAAAACCATACATAAGTTGGTTGAGGAACAGATGAAAAAGGAAGCGCAGGAATTAGGGTTTGACCCCTGGGGTGATACTGCTCAAGAAGAATTTGAACGTCGAGTAACCGACCTTGAACAGCATGCTCTTGAAAATCCTGAAGATGACCTGGAAATCATGTTTTATGAGCAAGAGGGTTTTAGCTGAAAAGCAAATGCCTCTGCTTTCTTTCTGAAAGCAAACCAACGGTAACTCAC
>NZMV01000054.1 GCA_002694645.1 Crocinitomicaceae bacterium
AGATTATTCATATCATAATCCAGTTGCTTGGAATTGGTCATTTGAAGGTGGTGATCCCGACACTTCTAATTTGGAAGAAGTTTATGTCACGTACAGAAGCCCAGGTTTATACGATGTCGAATTGTCGTCAAGTGGAGATAGTCTTTCGTTCCTTACAGAACTAAAAAACGATCAAATAGTAGTGATGGATTATGATGGAGTTTCTCTTCCTTATTTTGAAGGGTTTGAAAATACGACCATAACTAACCCAGAATGGATTTCTAATATCGGAAACTGGGAACTCACTAATGAAACCTCCTATAATGGTAATTATTGCATAAAAGTCAATAATGGTGGAGTTGGGGGCTTAATTGATGGAACTAAGCATGAGATTGAAAGTAAAACAATTAACATAAGCGATACCACTAAAGCCTATTTCACATTTCGATATGCTTTTGCTAAAAGAAGTTATGAAAATACGGATCGTTTAAAAGTTTTGGGGTCTAATGATTGTGGCAAGACATGGTCTGTAAGAAAAGTAATTCCTACAAGTTCATTGGAAACAGCACCAATTCAGTCCAACTTTATACCAACATTTACTGAATGGAAAGAAGCTTCTGTTTCCAGTTTAGTTGGGAATATGTGTGTTTCTAATTTTAGATTCAAACTAGAATTTACATCTGGAGGAGGAAACGATCTTTATATTGACAATATCAATATTTCATATAACAACACCACATCTCTTAGTGACAAGCTATCAATAGAAACAACAATCTATCCAAACCCGACAAAGGACGAATTGAGGGTTTCGTCTGAAGAAAAAATAGATCAGATTTTGGTTTTTGATTGTGCTGGAAGAACGATTTTGGAACTAATTGAAATTAATGACTTTACGATTCCATTAGATGTAAGATCATTTAAAGCGGGGTTTTATCATGTTAAGATATCCCATCAAAATAAGGCTATTCAAACGAAATCGTTTATTAAAAATTAATCTTCAAGGATAAAATCAATTTGTCTCTTAAAAAGATTGGTTTTTTTGACTCTTACTTTTACTTCTTGCCCCATTTTAAATGAATTTTGACTGTGGTAACCTGTAACGGTCATGGTTCCAGGGTCAAAAAAGTATTGATCGTCCGACATGCTCTTCAAAGAAATCATTCCTTCACACTTATTCTCTAATAATTCTACATACATCCCCCACTCTGTTAATCCTGATATTGTGCCTTCAAATGTGTCACCAATAAATTTACTTAGAAATTTAACTTGCATATATTTAATAGAAGCTCGTTCCGCATCAACCGCTTGTTTTTCCATTTTTGAAATATGATTACATATGTGGTTGAGGTGTTTGGAGTCTGTACCTATCTTTTGTTCGTTTAAAAAATCAATTAATGATCGATGGACCACTAAGTCTGCATATCTTCTTATGGGAGAAGTGAAATGTGTGTAATAGTCAAACGCTAGGCCATAATGCCCCACATTATCTGTACTGTAAACGGCTTTTGACATGGCACGTATAATCATAGGTGAAATTAAATCCAGTTCGCCTCTCTTTTCAGCATCTTTCATGATATTATTTAGTGAGTAGGTGATGGGTTTATTTTTTTTTCGAATAATTTCATATCCCATGCTAGTTAGAAATAATTTCAGGTCATTTAACTTCTCTTCACTTGGATTATCATGAATTCGAAATACGTTGATACCCTTCTTGATGTTTTTTTCAGGTTTAGCCAGTTTTTTAGCTACTTCTCTGTTGGCTAATAACATAAACTCTTCAATGAGCTGATGCGCTTCTTTGGAAACCTTCAGTACAGTTTCTATTGGCTCTCCTTCTTCATCTAGTCTGAATCGTACTTCATTACTCTTTACATTTAACGCCCCATTTGAAAGGCGTTGTTTTCTACATTGTTGAGCTAGTTTATTTATTTGAGTAATTTCCTTTTTAAATGGACCGTCCCTACCTTCAATAATTTCTTGAGCATCCTCATAAGTAAATCTGTGATCGGAGTGAATAATGGTTTTTCCAAACCAACTGGACAACACGTTACAATTTGGATCCAATTCAAAAACCGCAGAAAAAGTAAGTTTATCTTCATGAGGCCTAAGTGAGCAAAGTTCATTGCTTAAGCGTTCCGGAAGCATGGGAATTACTCGGTCAACTAGGTATACGCTATTTCCTCTAAGCAAAGCCTCTTTATCAAGGAAAGATTCAGGTTTAACATAATGCCCCACATCAGCAATATGTACACCAATTTCCAAATTACCCGATTCTAAAAATGCAATACTAATGGCATCATCAAAATCTTTTGCATCATTGGGATCTATGGTAAAAGTAGTTTTAGTTCTAAAATCTTTCCTCTTTTTTGATTCAATGGCGTAATTGGGTTCTTTAATAAGTTCAACTTCGTTTAAAACACGCTTTGGGAATCTCGAAGGAAACCCAAATTCAGCTAAAATGGAATTCATTTCTACATTTAGTTCACCAGGGTTTCCAATAATTTCTGTTACCGCTACTTGTGGACTTTTTACATGTTTAGGCCAAGACAAAAATTTCGTTTTCACTTTTTGGCCCTTTTTTGCTCCATTTAGGTGCTTTTTATCGATGAAGAAGTGGGTTTTAACTGATTTATCGTCTGGAATTAAGAAAAACACATTTTTATTTCCGTCTACAATACCGGTAAATTCTTTTTTAGTTCTTTCCAGTACNTTTAANACCTTNCCCTCACTTTTNCCTTTAAAAGANACTATTTTAATGAGAACTTTATCTCCATTTAATGCCTTATTTANATTAGAAGGGTGNATATAAATGTCTTTTTGAATNTTAGGGTGAATAAAAAAAGCACCCCCTTTACTTATAAATTGAATGTANCCNGTCAGTTCTTGAGATCCATCTTTAATTTGATATTTACCCNTGTAGATTTCATCTAATTGTCCATCTTTTTTTAGTTGATCTAATAAAGTGACGATTCTTTTCCGTATGTAGGGATCCTTAACTCCAAGGACAGCTGCAATTTGTTTATAATTATATGCATTTTCAGCATCATGAGTTAATACCTGGATGATGGACTTTGAAAGTGCTCTATCTTTCATTATGCTTTTTCTTCTAAAGCATTGATTTGCTCAAGGATGTCATTGGCTTCTTTTAGCTTTTTATCGCTTGCTTTCCGGTCGTGATGGGAGAGCTTATAAGCTTCCTCATTTAACTTTTTGTANTTAGCTAANAGGANATCTTTNTTTGATTTTTTCTTAAATAATCCAAACATTGTCAATTCAAATAAACGCATGAAAAGTCGAAATGTAACATTTCGTTGAAGAATAAGTTGTGGACATTTCCATATACAACGTTATATACTTCAGGATACCATAGTATAATTACTGGAACATCATTCATGAGAATCGATTCAGCTTCTTCATACAATCTAAATCTGTTTTCTTTGTCCGATGTAACAAGTGCTTTTTCTAGGATNGCATCGTATTCTTTATTTCTGTATCTAGTAGTGTTNGGCCATGAGTATGAGGTGTCATTTTCAAGNTCAACACNTCCATAAAACACATTGAGNAAATCCATNGGAGAGGGATATTCACCTAACCATGTAAAATGATTCATTTGGGATTTTCCATGTGCTGCNCTATCAATNAGCGTGCTCATTTTTTCTTCTTCNATNGTGATGGNAATGTTAAGCGTATTGTTTAATTGATTTTGAACTTCTTTAGCNACATTTTCTTGNAGNNGNTNACCAAATGTNAATTCTAANACTACTTCTGGAAACCCTTCTCCNTTTGGGTAACCTGCTTTAGTTAAATNTTCTTTTGCAAGTTCAGGGTNGTAATTATAACCTTNTATGGTGTCAAAATTGTAGNTTTTTAGNGTGTTAACAACAGGAACAATNCCNTTATTTCCTATTCTNCCTTGNCCNTTTAATACATTGTCAATTAGTNTATTTTTATTGATNGCGTGTGCAAATGCNTTTCTTACNTGGANGTTATTGAAAGGNGTACGGCTCAAATTAAATTCATAACAATCNGTAGCCATAACAGGTTTCCGATCTACNACAAAAACACCATTATCGAAAGAGGAATGATGAGATTCAAATAAGGACTCTACTTTATTTTCTGAGATGTCANAAAGAACCATAGCTTCCTTGTTCAAAAACAAATCAGTTCTTTCTTTTTCATTCTCGACTATTTTAATGTGAACTCCATCAAGATAAGGAAGTTTGTCTCCATTATTGCTTGTTCTAAAGTAGTTTTTATTTTTCCCTAATGATATTTCAGTACTGTCTGCATTTACTTCTAAAAAAGTGAAAGGACCATTTCCAATACGTAAATCATGACCATATGCCTTGTAAGCAACTTCACTGATGACAGAGGCTTTTGATGAGGCAAGTAGATAAATTATTGTAGGAGCGGGTTCGGTTAATTTAAATACAATAGTAGAGTCATTAATTACTTCAACACCTGAAATGGAGTCGCATTCATCATGATAAAATGCTTCAGCTCCAATAAGGTTTTTCATGAGTAGGTTGTATGCACTATTATAAAATTCTCCGCACATCAATTCAATGGAAAAAACAACGTCATTGGCAGTCATTAACGTTTCTTCAGGTGATGAAAAACACGTGTCTTCGTGAAAGCTAACATCGTTTCTCAAGTGAAAGGTGTATTCAGTTTGCTCATCATTTATATCCCAAGACTTTGCTATATTGGGTTCAATAGCTAGTGACTTAGGGTTCATTTTTAGTAATCCATTGTGAAGTTGAGATGAAATTTTGTATCCTATATTTTCTTCGATTGAATATGGGAAAATACTTCGGTAAAATTCTTTTTCAATAAGCTCAAGTACACCACCTGGTATAGGATTTGATGTGTCAGATAAAACGGGATCTTTATCTATAGCATCCGAATTGTCGTTTATGCAAGATCCTAGTAATAAAAGAATTCCAGCAAAGTAAAGCAAATAGGTATATGGTTTGATAGGCATGTTAAATATACAGTTGAATTAACTACTCGATATGTACAAGAATACATTTAATTTGATAGTTTTCAAAAAATTGTGAATAGAAAAACTTGAATCTAAAAAACAAATACGACTTTACTTTGAAAAGTATAAAATAGCCATTATTATTGTGATAAATATTGAAATTTACATGATCAGAAATTTTAATAAAAAGCTTACTCTTTTTGCCATTCTAGCTTTTACATTTAGTCTCACTATTAATGCTCAAAGTAATGAGTCAAGTGTAGTTTTAGAGGGTCATTATCAGGGAAAAAATCTTTATGTACAAAATCCTTTTGCCGGGTCTGGTGTTGGTTTTTGTGTAATTGCAGTCTATATAAACGATGATGTTACCACAGATCAGGTAAATTCCAGTGCATTTGAAATTGACTTTTCAAACACTCCCATTGAAAAAGGAGACGCAGTGAATGTAAGAATTCAGCACAAAAGCGATTGTTTACCAAAGGTATTGAATCCTGAAGTTCTTAGACCAAAGAGCACTTTTGAGAATTTATCAATTACTGTAGATAAGGATCAAATATTACATTGGAAAACTAAAAAAGAACAGGGTAAACTCACGTACATAGTGGAGCAATACAGATGGAATAAGTGGGTTAAAATTGGTGAAGTAGATGGGACTGGATTAGAAGAAGAG
>NZMV01000083.1 GCA_002694645.1 Crocinitomicaceae bacterium
GAGGTCATTACGGGAACAGGTGTTCCATCGAGATCTGTAACACCAAACGTAGCTTCATCTAGTCCATTAGTTTCGAACCTGGAGAAAAGAGGATGGGTTGATACTTGCTGAAAATTACCCTGTCTATGAAAGTCTGTGTAGGAACCATCAAAGAATAGTTTTAGATTTTCTCGCGCCTGCCACTCTATAGATCCTGCTACAGCAGTATTTTGTCGATCTTCAGATTGATAATTTTGTTCTGTGTAGCCCGGGAAAAAATAAGGGTCAAAATCTCCATCACCATCAAAATCCATTGTACTTCGTATTGAACCAGCATCTGGTCTTCTCACGTTTGGATTTATTCGCAATGAGTCTTGTCTAATTGATTTATCAATATGTGAAATGGTCAAGATAGCGCCAATATCGCCATAACTTTCCTCGAACTTATTGCCAAGAGTTGCAGAAAAATTCTCGTTCCAAGCATCTGCATTTTCTGCATACTCTGATGTGAGTCTCACGACTCTTAAAGGTTCTTGTAACTTCAGACCTCTGTAAGTTTTTACGTCAATGGTACCTCCTAGTGACCCCTCAACCATGTCAGCTGTTGGCACTTTTACAACATGAAGCGACCTAACTAGAGCCGCTGGCAAGTCAGCAAAACTTATGCCNCCNCTGCTATCTGCACTNGGNGATGTGCCNCTACCATTAATTTCTATTCTATTTTGATCACTTCCTCTNACAGATACTTCAGCGCCAATACCTTTATCTCTCGTAATCTGAACGCCTGGAATATTTTCGAGTACTTCAGCGACATTTTCNTCNGGTAGTTTTCCNATATCATCNGCATTTATTATNTCTGTTAAGTTAGTTGTGAATCGCTTTTCCTCTAGNGCGCTCTCAAGNCTTCGTCTNATGCCAAAGACNTGAATCTCNTCNATAGAAGGACTCNNAGACGNATTNGNNCTCGTTTNAGNTGNTGNNTCTTGNGCTTGANTCATTGGAATCATTGCCACNACAAGACTGACTTTAAATATAAGTTGGAGCTTGTTATATATCTTAGTTTGCATAAGAAATTTCACTTTAAGTTTACCCCTTGAGAAAAGTACTCTGATACCTTCAATGTTACATCATCCCTTGAGATATAACCAATTTGGAACCNAGGTCTAGACTTTGTTTGAGTAGTAAAGAATCTAAAGATTTATGCGCGTTTGAGTCAGAGAACGATTTTTTNTAAACCTTTCGCGACCAGCGGAGAACTAAAAAAATTAATATCATCAAAATTGGTAAATCAAGGAAGGTGGTGTAGGTTAGCCAAAAGTCCTCTGAAAAATTTTCCGCAACCAAGTAATTGCCTAGAGCACCGAATGCTCCAGTTAAACTCATTCCTATGGCAAGNCGATTATGATGAAGNGCNCCACCAGGTAAATAACGTTCAAATCGAGCTCCGAAGTAAGCCCCTTTCCTCAATACACCATCTAAGAAAAANATTGATGCTGACANTAAACCAAGCGCTGTNCCTTTCATTTGNACCCAGTAANCGTCTTGNAAAACGAAGGAGAAGATNCCTGAGATAANTAACATNATNGTTCCGAANACGGCGAAGCCACCTAGNAGGTCTATCTTNACAAAACGTTGCAATACAAGCAGAGNCAAACCCCCAGCTACTCCAACNAAGGACGCAAAAATTAAATCTTCTGTGATTTTTCCAGNAATAAAAAATAAAGCTCCCAGACCCAGATCCGCATAAATAGAATACTTATTTTTCTCCCACTTATGTTTTTGGATATCCTTGTTCCAGTCGTTCATTTCTCAATACGAAAGATCCACAACAGGATCAGTAAAACGTCTGTAAATCTGCCTAAAAATAAAAATACGTGTTCTCGTAGCAGAAGTTAAGTGATTTGCTAGCGTATACGAAATAGGTCGGAGCAACCTCATTTTGATAGACTCAGACCTCGAATACATCTCTCATTGAAATAATTCCAACAAGATGCTCATCTGAAAAAACAGGTAGATGACGGATTTGATTATTTATCATCAGCTCCTTTGCTTCAGAATTTGATGTTTCTGGGCATGTGTAAATAAGTTTACTTGTCATCACATTCTTCACAGTCTTTGTCTCAAAAGTCTCAGGCCCTCCGGATAATGCATAAACAAGATCCCTCTCAGTCAAAATACCTAAAATAGACGACTTTGATAGATGATTTTCNGAACCATTTTTACATATCATAAGAGCCCCNACTTTNTTTTTATTCATTAATACAGCGGCATCAAATAAATTTGAGTCCTCCGAAATCGCAAAGATATCCCAAAATTTCTGTTCATTTAAATGATCTTTGACTTTCTTCATAAATCTCAGGCTTTTTGAAGCAATTTAATAAATATCTAAAAGATATTAACACCCTATCTGATTTCTTGGTATCATACATTTTTTTAAATGTGCGCTTTAACCNGGAAATCTTTTTTTATTNTTNNNAANTTCATATGAAAGCACTCAAAGTCCTATTAGTTTTTGGTTTTACTTATTTACTTTCTGGTCCTCTATTTTCTGCAGATAAAGGCTATCTAGANGACGGAACGACTGTAGTTGAAGTTGCCAGAGTATCATTTCCTGCGCCTGAATTTCCTAGAAGAGCGTTGAGGCTTGGAGTTGAAGGGACTGTTCGATTAGAGTTTGANATTGCCGCAGATGGTTCAGTTTTAGATCCATATGTGGTTGAAAGTAATCCTCCTGGTGTTTTTGATAGAAATGCGATNAAGGCCGTTAGAAAAGCTTTATATGAACCTCCTACTTATAACGGTGCATCTGTCAAGGTCAATAATGTTCAAATTGATCTCACTTTTAAACTCGATTAACTTTTTTATAAAAATCTTTAGGGGAACCCGTGCCGATTAGACTCCAGCTACTTTTATTTGGGGTCATTGGTAATATCCTTGTTGCTGCTATATTTATATTTTCATTCAATATTAGAGAGAACATTCAAGAAGAATCTTCGAATGAATCGCTTCTCACGCTATACGAATCTGCATGGTATCAAACNTACAATAAATCCTATGATGTNATGTCAAAGTGGCTACCGGTAACTGGAGAGAACGCCTCTTTTTGGGATCCAGATTCTGAAATATTTTTAGATGAGGTTGATTCTTCTAACAATTATACAAATCCACTTTTAGACACTATCAGTGCGGGTAGAATTGGAGATGCACAATATCTTATTGAGCTTTTTTTCGAAGATGAACTTGATTTTGGCTATTTAAGTTATGTAATGGCTTATTTCCCAAGTGGAGAAAGAATCTATTGTGGCAGNGCATTAGATTTGTTAGGAATAGATCCCTGTGCTCCTTCAGCTCGACCAGACTTCTTTGGCTATTTNGATTCCTTTATTGAGGAAGCGTCGACAAGGCCAAGACAATCAATTGTAAAAATTAAAGATAAAAATGAAGAGCAAGAATCTACATTGAATCAAGCGTTGAGTTTTCCAATAAATATAAAAGGCCAAACCTTAGCAGTAATTACGCTTGGTATTGACATAAGGAAAGGATTAGAGGTTTTTGAGGATGAATTTGAAGTTAGGTCCGCAATAAAAACAGAGTCAGGGTTAATTTCANTAAATGANTATTATCAGCAATTTGGTAANTCGGAGGANGACTTATTTGATATTGAAAATTTTAATAAGCTGACTAACAAAGCAATCGTATTTAATGAGCTAAATGGATCTCGGCATTCTGAGAAAGACACAGAGCTTGGAACATCAATTACACTATTACCGCTCAGTACTTTTTTGTCGGCTGATGAGGCGCAATTATTTATTTTTAAAGATGAAAGAGAAAATATTTTAGAAGCAGCCAATGTCTTAAAACTAACATATATAGNTGCAATNTCTTTTGTCATATTAATTATTTCACTTATAGCATTTATTACTACAAGAACATTTGGTGGTATTACTAGAGCAATTGAAGTGCTAGAAGGTCTCACTAGAGGTGATCATACNCAAGGTATGCCCGTTAGAAAAGGAATACTTGCTTCCGAAACTGATGAGGTTGGGCAACTCTCTGCAGCCCTNGGTTCATANAAGCATCATCTAATTGAGATGGAATCAATAAGAGAAGAGCAGGCAAAAAGAAGACATGAAAGAGACGAAGTGATCATTGAAAAAATGACAGCCCTTGCAGATCAACTAGATGGTAGTGCAAGAACATTAATACTAAATGANATTAAAAAAATGAAAGAGCTTGCAGATAGCTCAGATAGAAATTCAAGTGAAGAAGCTTCTGTTGAATTAATGTTGGTNGCTTTTTCAAGGATGTCAGANGAAGTGAATGGCCTCATAGATGCNAGAACTAATGAGATGGAGACTGCAAGAGACGAAGCGAGGGATGCCAGCGATCAAAAAACTAAATTTTTTGCAAATATGAGTCATGAATTAAGAACTCCATTGAATGCGATTCTTGGATATGGAGAGATGCTTTATGAGGACTGTGAAGATTTGGGTTATGACGATCTTTTACCAGACCTCAAAAAAATCACATCCTCAGGAACACACCTTCTCTCTTTGATTAATAATATTCTTGATCTCTCTAAAATTGAAGCAGGAAAAATGGAGCTTTTTGTAACCAGTTTTGAGATTGAGAATATGGTGCAAACAATTAAAGATGTTTCTGAACCCTTAGCTGCAAAAAATAATAATGCCTTTGTTATTAATCTCGATGGTGCAATGGGTTCTATGTCACAAGATGAAACTAAGTTAAGACAATGTTTAACAAACTTTTTGAGCAATGGTTTTAAATTTACAAAAAATGGAACTGTTACCTTAGATGTTAAATCTAGAATGGATGGAAATATTGAATTTGTTGATTTTGCAGTCATCGACACTGGAGCAGGAATGAGTCCTGAGGGAGTGGCTAAAGTTTTTGAGGAGTATACTCAGGCGGAACGCTCNACATCAGCAAATTATGGTGGAACCGGATTAGGTCTTCCAATTTCAAAAAAGTTTGCAGAGATGATGGGTGGCGATATTGTGGTAACAAGTGAAGAAGGTGTTGGATCCACATTTACAATATCAGTTCCGAGAGAATGTCCTGAATATACTGAGGATGAAGTTGATACCAANGTCATTAACCTTGATGATCAAGATAATCTGGTTGTATTAGTAGATGANGATGTTGCGATGCATGATTTAATTAAACGAACGATTTCAAAACTAAATCTNACTTTATTAGGAGCTACNAANAGCGAAAAAGGTATGGAACTCATTCGTGAAATTAAACCAAAATTAATTTTACTTGATGTTTTGATGCCTGGACGAGATGGGTGGTCTTTACTCAAAGAATGTAAAACAGATCAAGACTTAAAAAATATTCCAGTGATTATGATTAGTCAATTGAATCAGTCAAATCTTGCAGC
>NZMV01000055.1 GCA_002694645.1 Crocinitomicaceae bacterium
TTTTACTAATTAACACCATATTGTTGGTCAATTTTATCCATCCTACACAGATTAAATCCTCAATTGATATTACTTTATTTCAGATTTTGAACTGTATTTGATTTCACCTCAAGATTGTTTTTTAAAATATATTTGCCTTTTATGCTAAATTCAAAACATAAATCAAACCTTCTCGCTGAGATTTCATCTGTATTTAGTATGACGTTGTTACTGACACTTTTCGGACTATTTATCTATTTTATGTGGACAGCAAACAAAAAATCTTTAGAAATTAAAGAACAATTAAGTTTGGATATTCTTTTTCACGAAAATGTGGATTCGCAAATGGCTATAATGATGGAAAAACACCTGAAATCAATGGATGAAATGGTAAAACAGGCTACGTTTGTTTCAAAAGAAAATGCAAAAAAAATCATGATGAAACAGGTAGGTGAAGATGCCTTCGAAATATTGGATGGTGTGAATCCATTACCAACATCAATACATGTGAATCTTACTGCAGATTATGTGAATCCTGATAGTGCCGCAAAATTTGCAAAATCCATAATGAAAGGAAACGAACATATTGTGGCAGAAGTGGCATATAATGAAGCACAATTTTTAGAAATTGGAAAGGTGTTCAAAAATTTTGAATTAATCATGTTGTTTTTATCTGGAACCTTGTTACTTGTAGCTACTTTATTAATCTATAATACCATTCGACTGGCGGTTTTTTCTAAACGGTTTTTATTGCGCACAATGCAATTAGTTGGAGCAAAGTCCTCATTCATTAGAAGACCATTTCTATATCGTTCTATTTACCAAGGGTTTATTTCAGGAATGTTGGCCATAACGGCATTAGTAGCATTATGGTATTTATTTATCCACCTAAACCCAACAATAATTGTTAATTTGAGCACGAATTCCGCTCTGTTACAAAAAGAATTAATGGAATTTGGTATTATTGCATCAGGAATCTTATTCATTGGAGTCCTTATTAGTTTTGGTTCAACGTATTTTGCTCTTAATAAATACATCTGGATTAAGTCAGAAAAATTGTATTAAGTTATGGAAGAGAAGAAAAACATGGTCTTAAAAAGAAAAAATTACATCTTTATCATTTCAGGGTGTTTAGTTGTTTTGTTGGGTTTTGTTTTAATGTCGGGAGGTGGTTCAGATGATCCAAACGTGTTTAACGAAGAAGAACTGTTTTCTTTTAGAAGGATCACGTTAGCTCCATTCCTTGTGATTTTAGGCTATGGTATAGTGCTATATGGTATTATGAAAAAGAACTAATTCTTGGAAGTTTTATTCAATTTCCTTCTAGGAGTAATCCAAGGTTTAACCGAGTTTTTGCCAGTAAGTAGTAGCGGACATCTTGAAATAGCAAAATCTCTTTTTCAGCTACATAAACCTGGAAGTGAAAGTATGTTAATGACGGTGGTGTTGCATTTTGCTACCGCAATAAGTACACTAATTGTATTTAGAAATGATATCAAAACCTTAGTCAAGGGTTTGTTTTCAAAAGAAGATTCTTCACACCGACTTTTCAGCTATAAAATCATTCTTTCTATGCTTCCAGCTGTGGCAGTTGGTCTACTGTTTGATGATATTTTAGATGAATTATTTAGTGGAGAACTAATCCTAGTGGCATGTATGCTCATTATAACTGGCCTACTTCTCTTTTTAGCGGATAAATCTAAACCCACTTTAAAAAATGTAAGTTTTAAAAACAGTTTTCTTATTGGAATAGCTCAAGCTGTGGCTATTTTACCTGGAATTTCAAGGTCTGGAGCTACGATAGCTACATCCGTACTTTTAGGTGTGGACAAAGAGTCTGCTGCGCGATTTTCCTTTTTAATGGTGATTCCTTTAATATTTGGTAAAATGGTAAAGGACATTTTAGCTGGCTCATTTTTAGTTGATGATGTAGATTTACTTTCACTTTTTATGGGGTTTTTAGGCGCTTTGATCACGGGAATATTTGCTTGTAAATTAATGATTCGTTTGGTTAAAAATAGCCAGTTGAAATATTTTTCGATTTACTGTTTTATCATAGCTTTTTTCACTTTAATTGTGGTACTACAATGACTGGAATTCCATTTTTAGAAGGTAAAATTATGATGGTTGATAAGCCTTTACATTGGACTTCTTTTGACGTAGTAAAAAAATTAAGGTATGTCATAAAAAAGCATTACGGTATAAAAAAAATTAAAGTCGGTCATGCGGGGACCTTAGATCCATTAGCTACAGGTCTTCTTGTAATTTGTACAGGAAAAAAAACTAAATCCATTGATCAATTTTTAACAGAAGATAAAACATACATAGGTCGAATTAAGTTAGGGGCTACAACACCTTCTTTTGATCTTGAAACAAATGTGGATAAAATCTATCCTGTTCCTTCAATAGACGACAAAATGATTTCCGATCTGGAGAAGAGTTTTCAAGGTAGTTTAATGCAGGTACCCCCTATATTTTCTGCTAAGAAAATTAACGGTAAAAGAGCATATAACTTAGCTAGAGAAAATAAAAAAGTGGAGTTAGAAGCAAAGCCGATTTCTATTTCAAAGTTAAACCTGACTGCTAAGAAAAATGATGAAATTCACTTTGAATGCACTTGCTCAAAAGGAACTTACATAAGATCACTTGCAAGAGATATAGGTTATGCAGTCAATAGTGGTGCACACTTAATTGACCTTAGAAGAACATCATCGGGAGATTTTCACATTAAAAATGCTAAAACGCTTGACGAATGGATAGATATCATAAAGACATCATAATTTTTATTAATTTCGTCCCTCATTTAAAAATACATCATGAAGTTATCAGAATTTGAATTTGAATTATCAGACAATTTTATTGCAGAATTTCCAGCAGATCAAAGGGATGAATCTAGATTAATGGTAGTTCACCGAGATTCAGGAAAAATAGAACACAAGATGTTTAAAGATGTGATAGATTATTTTGATGATGGTGATGTCATGGTGGTGAATGATACTAAAGTGTTTCCAGCTAGGATGTATGGAAATAAAGAAAAGACTGGAGCAAAAATTGAAGTCTTTTTACTAAGAGAACTAAATAGAGACAGTTTGTTGTGGGATGTACTAGTTGATCCTGCCCGAAAAATCAGAATTGGAAATAAATTATATTTTGGCCAAGAAGATGAGCTAGTTGCAGAGGTAATTGATAACACTACTTCTAGAGGCCGAACACTCCGCTTTTTGTTTGATGGAAGCTATGATGAGTTCAAAGCTACTATCACTAAATTAGGTCAAACCCCACTTCCAAAGTACATCAACAGAGAGCCTGTTCCAGAAGATGAAGAAAGGTATCAAACCATTTTTGCCGAAAATGAAGGTGCTGTAGCTGCGCCAACCGCTGGTTTGCATTTCAGCAAACAACTCATGAAAAGATTGGAGATAAAAGGAATTGAATTTGCACCGGTTACCCTACACGTAGGGTTAGGTACTTTTAGGCCTGTTGATGTGGAGGATCTTACTAAACATAAGATGGACTCTGAAGAATTATATATCAGCGAAGAAACATCAAACTTGGTTAACCAAGCAAAAACAAATAAAAGAAAAGTTTGTGCAATTGGGACTACTTCAACTAGAGCACTTGAATCTTCTGTTACTGTAAATAAACAGCTTAAGCCATTTAGTGGTTGGACTAATAAATTTATTTTCCCNCCTTATGAGTTTAGTATTCCTGATGCTCTAATTACGAATTTTCATATGCCNAAATCTACATTNCTAATGATGATTTCNGCTTATTGTGGACATGATCTTATGATGAAGGCNTACAAAGAAGCGAAAAAGGAAAAGTANCGATTTTATTCTTATGGTGATGCCATGTTAATTCTCTAANTTNAAAGCCTCGATAGACGAGGCTTTTTCATTTTATGTCAGATAAGGAAGATATACGACAACTCACTTTAGAAGAACTAACGGAAAAGTTGGTGGCTTTAGGAGAAAAACCATATAGAGCTAAGCAAATACATGAATGGTTATGGAAAAAAAGAGCAACTAGCTTTAATGATATGACTAATTTGTCTCTTTCATTAAGAGAACTGATAAATAAACATTTTATTATAAACGCCATCAAGTTAAATAAAGCTCAAAAAAGCGATGATCGTACCATTAAGAATGCTTTTTTNNTAGCGGACGATNCAGTCATAGAGGGGGTTTTAATTCCAACTAAAAAAAGAATGACNGCTTGTGTTTCTGTACAGGTGGGTTGCAGTTTGGACTGTGCATTTTGTGCTACAGGAAAATTAAAACGGGTTAGAAATTTAAATCCAGATGAGATTTATGACCAAGTTGTGATGATAAGCAATCAGGCAGCAGAAGAATATGATATCCCTTTATCCAACATTGTNTTTATGGGAATGGGTGAACCGCTTTTGAATTATAAAAGCCTCATCACTTCAATTGAAAAAATCACATCTAAAGAGGGGTTAGGGATGTCACCAAAAAGAATAACGGTAAGTACAGCAGGTATAGCTAAAATGATTCACAAGTTGGCTGATGATGAGGTNAGATTTAATTTGGCATTGTCTCTTCATGCAGCTAATGATGAAAAACGAAATAAAATTATGCCCATTAATGAAACCAATAACCTTGATGTGTTAAAAAAAGCCATGCAGTATTTTGCCTTAAAAACAGATTCAAGACCTACATTGGAATACATTGTTTTTAAAGATTTCAATGATGAGCTGGAAGACGCCAAAGAATTAGTTGATTTTGCTTCTAATTTCCCTNCTAAAGTGAATATTATTGAATATAACCCTATTGATGGAGGTAAATATCNGCAGGCAGACCCCAAAAAAGTAGACGCCTTTGCAGACTATTTAGAGAAAAATAAACTAATAGTCAACATAAGAAGGAGNAGGGGAAAGGATATAGACGCGGCTTGTGGACAATTAGCCAATAAAAACGATCTATCAAGTTAACTTATTACTGCTTTTTCTAAGAAAGTAATAGCAAATAATAGCAGAAATAGAGTCAGATATCGGGAATGAATACCAAATTCCCTCCAATCCNAAAAACATTGGTAAAATAAATACCAAAGGTATTAGAAATATTCCCTGTTTGGTCAGGGTTAATAACAGAGCAGGTAAAGCTTTCCCAATAGCCTGAAAATAGGATGGAGCTATTAGTAAAAAAACAAGGATTGGAGTAGAAGAGAATATCCAAAATATAGCAGTGGGTCCGTGTTCAATTAAGGCAGGGTCTTTTGTAAATAAATAGGGAATATAATTAGAAGAAAATAACAAGATGGCAGTGATTACAATAGAGACTGCTANTCCGGCTATCAAAGACACATTAATTACGGATTTAACCCTTTCAAAGTGGTTAGCTCCATAATTATATCCCGCAATNGGCATAAAACCTTGCGCAATTCCTATAAGTGGGAATAAAGCAAACATGGCCATTCTAGTTGCTAAGCCATATACTGAAATAGCCACCTCTCCACCTATACCTCCAGTTTGACTACCATAGAAGTATAGTGTATTATTAAGTAAAATGGCAATTAGACTTATNGTTCCTTGTCTTACTAAATTGACAGANCCAATTTTAAATGTTTCCCCAACAATATCTTTTTTAAGTTTAAATAATATTGGAATTACTTTTAGCTCACCTTTACCCATTACATAGAAGTAAATGATAAATGCTGCGCAACCTAAATGAGATATGGTNGTAGCCCAACCTGCCCCTGACATTCCCCATTCAAATAAATCAATAAATACATAATCCAATATTACATTTACGAAAGATGGAATNAAAAGGACAATCATGGATACTTTTGCTTTTCCTTCTGCTCTTAGGTTATTATTGGCCATCATTGAAAGAGCTAAAAATGGAATTCCAATCAAAACGATAGAAAAATAAGTGTCTGCTAANGGCATNATACCATCTTTTGCTCCAAANAAATCAAGTATGGGATATTTTAGAAAAACCCCTATGCTAATAACTAGAAAGGCTAGTATGAGTGTNAGCATGATTTGGTTATTAAAAGCCAATTGAGCTCTATCTTTTTGATCACTTCCTAATGCCCTTGACACAATACTTCCTCCTCCAATTCCTATAGACATACCTATAGAAGAAAATAAAAAGGAAATAGGAAAAGTAACTGAGATAGCTCCTATTGCTAAGCCACCAATGTATTGTCCTACAAAAAAAGTATCAACTACCATATTTAATGACATNACCATAAACCCTATTGCTGCTGGNAGGGATTGNTTTAAAAGTAACCTTGGAATGGGCATTGTACCCAAGTAAGAAGATTTTTCAGAGGATAAAGCCATGTATAATTAAATCAGCTTATTTTCTATGATNTANGATGCGATTTGAACTGCATTTGTGGCTGCTCCTTTTCTTAAGTTGTCAGCTACAACCCACATATCTAAACCATTTTCAATAGAGTTATCTCTTCTGATTCTACCTACAAAAACTTCATTTTTTTCATGAGCTGTAATNGGCATGGGGTATATGTTATTTTTAGGATCGTCTTGAATCACGACACCATCTGTGCAATGAATCAATTCANTTACATCAGTTAAGCTAAAGGATTTTTTAGTTTCTATATTCACAGCTTCACTGTGTCCGCCTANGACAGGAACACGTACAACAGTAGCAGAAACTTGAATTTCTTCATCATTGAAAATTTTTCTAGTTTCATTTAATAATTTCATTTCTTCNGATGTGTATCCATTTTCTANAAAGTCACCCCCATGTGGGAAGCAGTTNAGGTCAATTTTGTGAGGATATGTTTTAAAGTGATCAATTCCTTCCCGTTCTCCTTTCAATTGTTTGACGGCATCACTTCCTGTTCCTGTGACTGATTGATAGGTAGAAATGACTAATCTTTTAATACCATAATGTTTGTGAATATTTTTTAGAGCAAGAACGAGTTGAATNGTGGAGCAATTTGGATTAGAAATAATTTTATCATTTCGAGTTAAAATTCCACCGTTGATTTCAGGGACAATGAGTGGAATTTCTTTCTTCATTCTCCAAGCCGAAGAATTATCAATGACGGTAGTNCCTAATTCAGTAAACTTATTAGCCCATTTTTTGGATATTTCACCACCGGCTGAAAAAATAGCTATGTTAGGTTTAAGCTTAATGGCATCTTGTATTCCAATTACCTCTAANGTTGAATTATTGAAAATAACTTCTTTACCAATACTTTTACTTGAAGCTACTGGGATAAGTTTGGTTATGGGTAATTTTAATTCTGATAATACCTTAAGGATTTCAGAACCTACTAGTCCTGTGCAACCTACTATTGCTATTTTCATCATTTAGTTTTAACCAAAAGTAGTATATTTATTTGCTAGATTGGAAGAATATGAGACCTCATTTTTTATTGTTAATTATTCCTTTTTTATACGTTTCAATTCATGCTCAGTTGATTGATGATTTTTCCGATGGAGACTTCTTAAACAACCCAACTTGGCAAGGCGATACAAGTAACTTTATAATTAATGTCAATAATCAACTACAATTGAATGCCCCCTCGGTTACAGACACTTCTTTTTTAGTAGNTGAAACTGGTATTTTAGATTTTACCAATACCATTACATGGGAGTTTTATGTCAAATTAGATTTATCTCCCTCCAATAGTAATAATTTTAGATATTATCTTACGTCTAATAATGCNAATTTAAGAGGTAATTTGAATGGGTATTTTATCCGTGTGGGAGAAAACGGTTCAACTGACAAAATAAAGCTGTATAGGCAAGATGGGACCTCAACCAATTTACTTATGACAGGNCTTAATGGTGCTTATGGAATCAGCCCTGAGTTTAGAGTTAGAGTAAATAGGGACATAAATGGAAATTGGGAAGTTTTAAGTGATAGNACTGGGGGTACATCTTTTGTTTATGAGGGNGGAGCNACTGACAATACGCACCAGTTTTCTACTTTTTCAGGNNTTTGGTGTAAAAGAACTACATCAAACACAGATAACTTTTATTTTGATGATATTGAGATTAATGGCAACGTCATTACTGATAACGACCCACCACAAGTTTCTAATTCCTTTGTAAAAGGAACCAATACCATTGAAATCCAATTTGATGAACCAGTAACTTCAAGCGCTGAACAGATTTCTAATTATAATTTGAACTTCAATAATGGTAACCCTCTCTTGGTTACAGTAGTTAATTCAGGTTATGAACTTCTTTTTAACAATCCATTCATTTCAAATGATACCCTAATAATGGACATTAGTAATGTTNTGGACCTNTCGGGCAATGTATTAGATACAACAATTGAAATTATTGTACCNGANACNGCCTCTGCAGGAGATTTATTATTTAATGAATTGCTATTTGACCCNTATNCGGGNGGNTCAGACTTTGTAGAATTCTTCAATGCTTCAAATAGTAATATTGATTTGTANCATTACTTCGTTGCGGATTATGATGCAAGTGATGGTGAAATAAGTAATTATAAGCAGATTACTGGACATTACGTAATCTCTCCATCAGATGTTGTATGTTTTACCGAAGATACATCTTCTACTATTTCAGATTTTTATACTCATGATTTAAGTAAGATTTTTCAAATGGATTTACCTAGCTTTCCAAATGATTCAGCAACGATTTATTTACTTACACCGGACTCTATTGTNGTAGATAAATTTAGTTATTCAGAAGACATGCATTATGAACTTATTAATGATCCTGAAGGAATATCCTTAGAAAAAATAATTAGTAATGAAAGTTCTAATGATTTTTCCAATTGGACTAGCGCGGCTGAATCAGTAGGCTGGGGAACGCCTGGAGTAGACAATTCTCAACGTTTTAATCAATTAATCAGTGCTAATCAATTTGAAGTCCAAACAGCTGTTTTTTCTCCTGACAATGATGGATTTGAAGACGTGGCTGTATTTTCTTACCAGCTAACCGATTCTGATATGGTTGGAAATGCAAGTATATACGATAAGACAGGAAGACTAATTAAAAGGGTTTTGACAAATAAATTACTTGGAACGGAGGGCCAATTTATATGGGATGGTACAAACTCTAATAACCAAAAAGCTGGAATTGGAATTTATTTAGTCCACTTTGAAGCATTTGGAGAAAACGGTCACATCATTTCGCACAAGAAATCCATTACGCTTAAAACTCGTTTTTAAATTAAATACCTTAATCAATATGTATCAAAGTCATTAATTTAATGATATTTGCTACTTGTCTGTAGTTGATCAAATAAAGTTACCAGTNANAGAAGAAATGGTTCTCTTTGAACAAAAATTCAAAGAAGCNATGAAGAGNGANGTNGCTCTGTTGGATAAAATCACGCACTACATTATTAAAAGNAAGGGAAAGCAGCTGAGACCTTTATTTGTTTTTCTNGCAGCTAAAATGCATGGTAAAATTTCTGAAGGTACTTATCTCGCTGCATCATTAATTGAATTACTTCACACAGCTACTTTAGTTCATGATGATGTGGTTGATGATGCTGCTGAAAGAAGAGGGTTTTTGTCTATTAATGCACTTTGGAAAAATAAAATTGCAGTACTTGTGGGAGATTATTTGCTTTCTAGGGGATTATTAATTACTACTGAAAACAATAGAATTGATTTACTCCGTATTGTAAGTAAAGCCGTCAAATCCATGAGTGAGGGTGAATTACTTCAGATGGAAAAAGCCAGAAATCTGGATATAACAGAAGAAGTATATTTTAAAATTATCGAACAAAAAACAGCCTCTCTTGTTTCTGCTTGTTGTGGTACTGGTGCTTGTTCAGTTGGAGTTGATGATAAAATGGTTGAGTCAATGGAGGAAATAGGTAAATACGTAGGTATCGCATTTCAGATTAAAGATGATATTTTTGATTATGGGTTCTCTGATAAAATTGGCAAACCTACTGGAATAGATCTTAAGGAAAGAAAGTTAACCCTCCCACTAATACATGTTTTAAATAAAATTGATAGATCTTCAAAAAAAATGATTATCAATACCATAAAAAAAGAAAAGCAAGACCCTCAGAAAATTAAGGAAATTATCGATTTGGTTATACAGCAAGGAGGTATTGAATACGCAGAAAATCAAATGTATAACTATCGAGACAAAGCCTTAGGATTACTGAAAAAAGTACCAGATTCACCTGCTAAATCCTCTTTTGAATTATTAATTGACTACTCCATTAAAAGAGTTAAATAGCTTTTATTTTAGCTATATTTATTTTTAAAATCCCATTCATTGAGTTCAATTGCTGAGCAAATAAAAGTGCTTGATAACCTACCAGGTGTTTATCAATTTTACGATGTTGATGAAAAGCTATTATATGTAGGTAAAGCTAAAAAGCTAAAAAACAGGGTAGCCTCCTATTTCAATAAAAAGAAATTTGAAAATGGTAAAACCAAGGCGATGGTGGGAAAGGTGGCTAAAATCAAAACCATACACCTGGATTCAGAGATTGATGCCTTGTTGTTAGAAAACAAGCTAATCAAAGAGTACCAACCAAAATATAATATCCAATTAAAAGATGATAAAACATATCCTTGGATTTGCATAAAAAATGAATTATTTCCGCGTATTTTTTATACTCGAAAAAAAATAAAAGACGGATCTGCTTACTTTGGACCATACCCATCAGTAAAAATGGTTAAAACAGTCATCGAAATGGCTAAAAAATGTTTTGAAATAAGGTCTTGTAATCATGTATTAACTAAAGAAAAAATTGAGAAGGGAGAATTCAATACAGCGGTTGATTTTTACATTGGAAATTGCAAAGGATGTTGTCAAGGAAAAGTAACGGTAAGCTCCTACAATGAGCGCATACAACATGTAAAAGCGGCTCT
>NZMV01000056.1 GCA_002694645.1 Crocinitomicaceae bacterium
GAAACTACAGAAGAACCAGCTGCTGAAACTACAGAAGAACCAGCTGCTGAAACTACAGAAGAACCAGCTGCTGTAGCTACAGAAGAACCAGCTACAGAAGACTCTAAAGAAGCTGAAAAGTAATTTTTAGTATAATTTATTTAAATTAAGCCATGATTTCATGGCTTTTTTTATGGAAAAAAATAATTTATATGAGCTTGGTGAATTTTCCAAACAACATGGATTTCAGGGAAAACTAATTCTTTCATTTAATGGCCAAAAGATTTCATTACCAAATCTAAAAGTGATTTGGGTCATGTTAAACGGATTACCTACTCCATTCTCCATAACCAGCATTCAGGAACTCAATAAAAACAAACGAATAGTATCTCTGCTCAATATTAATGCATCAAATGTTTCTTCACTAATTAAACAAAAAGTGTATGTTTCAAAACAGGACATTTCTTTTGATGAGATGGATGTAAAAGTTAAATATGTAGGATTTTCTGTTTGGGATGAAAATGAAAATGAAATCGGTACAGTTCTTGACTATGTTGATATTAAAAACAACCATCTCCTAATAGTGGAAATAAATAATCGTGAAGTGATGATTCCAGCACATGATGCATTGATCATTAAAGTCATGAAGAAAGATAAAATCATTCAGCTTCAAATTCCTGAAGGATTATTGGATTTAAATAATGAATCAGAAATCTCATAAACCCTTCCATTTCAAGCAGTTTACACTAAATCAAAAGTTTGCTGCAATGAAAATTGGAACGGACGGAATCCTTTTAGGAGCTTGGGCAAATTGCCAAGATTGTAAACACATGATTGATGTGGGTACGGGAACAGGTGTTATTGCTCTAATGCTAGCACAAAAGAATAGCAACGCTGAAATAGATGCATTAGAAATTGATCATAACGCCATAAAAGATGCGAAAAGAAATTTTGAAACTTCTCCATGGAAAAACAGATTAACTCTAATTCATGAGGATTTTTCAAAATGGAATAATAAAAACAGATATGATCTGATTATTAGTAATCCTCCCTTTTTTAAAAATAGTTTAAAACCAAATGATGATTCAAGAGCTATTGCCAGACATGTTAATTCATTGAATTCAAAATCCCTCTCAAAATTTGCGTTCACCCAACTAAGTTCAAATGGAAGAGTTTATCTAATTGCTCCTATCCATCAACTGAATGAAATCAAAATCCATTTTTTTGAAAATCATCTCTATCCTTCAAGAGTTTGCTTAGTAAAACCTAAACCTTACAAAGAACCACATCGTGTATTGTTAGAATTTAGAAGAGAAAAAATAGAACCTGTAGTAGATACGATTGTAATCGAAAACGACACTAGACATGAGTATACAGACGATTATAAAAAATTAACAAGAGAATTTTACACGATTTTTTAGTCTTACAGATAAAACACATACTTTTACAGCATGAGTCAGAAACCTTTGTTGAAGTCTAGATTATTCAAGTTACCACAACACAGAAGATTTAACTTTCCTGCTAGATATTACGATGAAGACAAAGAAAGACTAGAAAATAGAATAAAAGAACTGGAATCAGATTCTCACCACTCCAATATAAAAAATGCATTTAGTAAAAAACATCAATATAAAAGCTGGAACAAAAATTGGAATACAATTAGATTATTAATCATTTTTGGAATATTAGTTTTCAGTATGGTTTTTCTGTACAATCAAATCGATTTAGTTGTTAACGCTCTTAACAATAAATAAATTTATGATTGAATTACTACCCGATAATGTTGCTAATCAAATTGCTGCAGGTGAAGTCATCCAAAGACCTGCCTCAGCAGTGAAAGAACTGCTTGAAAATGCTATTGACGCTAATGCTACTAAAATTCAACTTATCGTTAAAGATGCTGGGAAATCTTTAATTCAAGTGATCGACAACGGCTTTGGCATGAACGAAATTGATGCAGAAAAGTGTTTTAAAAAACATGCTACCTCAAAAATTAAATCTGCTGATGATTTATTTACCATTTCATCAAAGGGATTTAGAGGAGAGGCTCTTTCCAGTATAGCAGCCATATCACATATTGAATTAAAGACCAGAACACCGGATGAAGATACAGGAACTAAAATCAATATAGATGGAGGTGAAATAATTAATAAAGAATCCATCGCAACATCATTAGGTTCCAGCTTTTCAATGAGAAATCTATTTTTCAACGTCCCAGCAAGAAGAAATTTTTTAAAGTCAGATAATGTAGAAATTAAACACATTATTGATGAATTTCAACGAATTTCTATGGCGCATCATGATATTCACTTTACTATGCACCACAACGACCGACTCTTATTTGATCTACCTGCGTCCAACAGAAAACAGAGATTACTTGCCATTTTTGGTAAGAAATATAATGAACGACTTGTCCCTATTGAAGAATCTACATCCATATCCAAAATAAATGGGTTTGTGTTGAAACCTGAATACTCCAAAAGAACAAGAGGAGAACAATTTATTTTTGTCAATAATAGATATATTAAGAATTCGAGTATCAACCATGCGATTGGAACTGCTTATAAAGATTTAATTTCAAAAGAACATTTCCCATCTTATTTTATTTTTATTGAAGTACCTACCAACACTATTGACATCAATATTCACCCGACTAAAACGGAAATTAAATTTGAAGACGAAAGAGCCATTTATTCGATGATAAAATCATGTGTTAGAAATTCTTTGGGTAAATACAATGTAGCTCCTACTATTGATTTTGAAACAGAAACTAGCTTTAATTTACCCCCCATTGAACAAGGGCAAAAAATAAATCCACCATCTATTAAAATAAACCCTGAATACAATCCATTTCATACGCCTCAAAAAAATTATGTTCAAGAAAATTTAGACTTCTTACAGCAAAATTATAATGATGGTATTTCTTCAAATTCGCACACACAAAATAAGGAAAAGAATAACGTGTTGATGGGTGAAGTAGGGCAAAACAACTTCATGCAACATAAGCTGAGGTATGCTATATCTTCTCAGGAAAACCGGCTTTTTATCATCGACTTGTTTAGACTTCATCAACAAATAAAGTACAATGAACTCATCACAAACTACAAGAGCACAGATGTATTAACCCAACCTCTTTTACACCCGATTGAAATTGATTTATCATCTGGAGACATTCAACTTTGCTTAGAGCTAAAAGAAGAATTTGAAAAGTTAGGTGTTGAAATTGACCAATTTGGTAAAGACAGTATTATTATTCAAAGTTTTCCTGCAGCAACAGCATCTTTAGATGCTAAGTCATTTATTGAATCTTGTATTGAATTATTTAAAAATGAGGATGAATATTTTGAACATCCATATGAAAAATTAGCCTGGAAAATTGGTGAAGGATATGCACATTCCAGACTGAAGAAATTAGACAACAATGAAATTGCTCATCTTCTATCTTATATCTTTGACTCATCTGTACAAAAATTCAACAAGAGAGGATTAGCTATTACTAGTGAAATAGACGATGAAATTATTTTAAGCATGTTCTGATGATCAATAGAATTTTTCAAAATATGCCTCCTATTGTCAAGAATCTACTCTTAATAAATGTGCTTTTTTTTGTTGCACAAAACACATTAGGGTCGTTCATGCAAAATTTGCATTTAGTACCCATTTTTTCTGACAATTTTAGGCCGTGGCAGTTAGCCACTTATTTTTTTATGCACGGTAATTTGGCGCATATTTTCTTCAATATGTTTGCACTAGTTATCTTTGGCTCTCAATTAGAAAGAGTCTGGGGACCTCAAAAATTCTTGTTTTTTTACTTATCCTGTGCTATTGGAGCTGCACTTATACATATGCTTGTTGGGTATATAAGATTAAGCAGCTTTGAAGCTTCCATTGACCCCATTCTTTTACAAGATTACTTGTTTTACGTTCAAGACGAAGGATATAATTTACTTACAGAAGGTAAAAATTACATAGACCCTACCTTAGGTAAATTAAATGCATTGTATAATACGCCTATGGTTGGTGCATCCGGTGCCATTTTTGGTCTACTTGTTGGTTTTGGTTTTTTATTTCCCAATACAGAATTGATGTTACTTTTTCCTCCAATTCCTATAAAAGCAAAATATTTTGTCATTGGATATGCAGCAATCGAATTATATTTGGGGATGCAAAATTCACCTAGTGATAATGTTGCTCATTTTGCTCACCTTGGTGGTGCACTCATTGGAGTCATAATCGTACTATATTGGCAAAAAACCAGAAATAGTTTTTTTTAATGTCCTTAATTGACCAACTAAAATATCAGTTTAATACAGGTGGTACCTATCTAAAGATAATTTACATCAATGTGGGTGTATTTATTGTCTTTTTACTGTTGAATGTATTTTCTGCCTTGATGAAAGCGTCAAGTGTGATTGATATTGTCCCCTTGTTTGAGCTTAATTCATCTCCCTCCATATTTTTATTTAGACCATGGACCTTTATAAGCTACATGTTTGTGCACCTTTCCATAGGACATTTATTTTGGAACATGATTTTATACTTCTTTGCAGGAAGAATTTTTGAAGATTTACTAGGAAAAAAGGCAGCTTTAAACACCTACCTTATTGGTGGAGCATTTGCTGGCCTTATTTATGTGGTCACGTATAATATTTTCCCTCTTTATCGTGATCTTCCTTATGATAGTCCCGTTATTGGCGCCTCTGGTGCTGTAATGGCCATTTTCGTAGCGTTAGCCACCTATACACCAAACTATGAAGCTTATTTCTTTGGTGTGCTAAAGGTCAAGCTTAAGTACTTAGCTATTGCCTTTGTTGTAATAGATGTACTTGGTGTCGCCAATACGGGTGATAGAGTAGCACATTTCGCTCACATTGGAGGCGCCATTTGGGGTTACCTATTCGCAGTGAATATTAAAAAAGGGAAAGACATTTCTACAATAATTACTTCTCCCCTGTCAGGACTTAAAAAATTATTTACTAAAAAGAAGATTAAAATTGTCTACAAGAAAAGTAACAACCAAAAAAAATCTAAACCTAAAACATCGGATGATACTATCATTAGACAAGAAAAGGTTGATGCTATTTTAGATAAAATTAAGGCTTCTGGCTACGATAGCTTAAGTAAAGAAGAAAAAGATTACCTATTTAATGCCAGCAAAAATATTTAGTTTCGGATTAAAACACATGTCAAGTAAAGGGAAGCTTTTTGCTTACCTAACTGTTATATTCAACTTTTTATTATTCTTTTCTTATTTAGGTTACTTAGCTAATCCCTTAAAAAGCAGCTGGATTCCTTTTGTTGCTTTACTTTATCCTTTGATTTTATTTATCAATTTTTTTTTAGTCCTAATATGGATCTCTAAAAGAAAGTTATTCTTTCTACCTACACTCATCCTCATTATACTAGGCATGTATCATCACAGTCGTTTTTTTCAATTTTATGCTTCATCAGAAAAACATAATCATTCCAGTATCTTACATGTGATGAGCTATAACGTAAGATTATTCGATTTATATAATTGGAATGAAAATGAAAAAAGTAAATCTGAAATATTTAAACTTATCGAGGTTAAAAATCCTGATATTTTGTGCCTTCAAGAATATTACTTTACAAATGATNAAAACCTACCTTTTGAAACTAGAAANTTAATATTNGATAGTCTCGGGTTTACATATTACTACGAAAGTTTTTCAGAGGAAAGTAAAGAAAATAAGTTTTTTGGAATTGCTACTTTCAGCAAATACCCTATTGTGAACAGATACAATAAGCAATTTAAAAATGATAATTCAAATCAGTTCATATATACAGACATCAAAAAAGACCAAGACACTATACGAGTTTATAATGCACACCTNGGGTCCATTCGGTTCAACCATACTGATTATAAAGTAATAGGTGGAAAAGGTAGTCCCATCTGGCCACATCAGAAATCACCAAAGAGAGCTATTTTTTCAAAAATCAAAATAGGATTTGAAAAAAGAACTGTACAAGTGAAAGAATTAATTCACAACATTGAAAATAGCCCTTACAAAACCATAATTTGTGCTGANATGAATGATACACCTACATCGTATTGTTACAATGCTTTTGATCGAAATTTCATAGACGCTTTTACGGTTTCAGGAAAAGGATTTGGTGGGACATATATTGGAAATATCCCAGGCTTACGTATTGATTACATTTGGCATGACAAATCATTAGGTTCTACTAATTTTATGGTCCATGAACAAAAACTATCAGATCATAAAGCCATCAGTACTGACATAGTACTTCCAAATTAATAGTTTACGAAAGATTTTTTTGTCGAGTTTTAAAAGCTTTGCTAATTTTGGAATGCCAAACCGGTTCATCGCTTGTATATCAAGAGGAAAGTCCGGACAGCAAAGAGCAGCATGCTTCCTAACAGGAAGGATTCATTTAGGTGAATACAGCTAGTGCCACAGAAAATAAACGGCCGAAAGGCAAAGGTGAAAAGGTGGGGTAAGAGCTCACCGTGCTAATGGTGACATTAGTAGCAAGGTAAACCTCATGTGCTGAAAGACCAAATAAACCAGGGTTGTTAATACTGAAGAGCTGCTCGCTCAACCTGGAGGGTAGGTTGCTTGAACTATTTAGTGATAAATAGTCTAGATAAATGATGAACCTCGACAGAATCCGGCTTACAGGTTTGGCTTTTTTCTCTTTTAGTAAATTTATTAGTTTACCTTCGCAGAAAATTATTACATGTTATTTTCTGAATTACCTCTTAATCCTAAACTTCTTAAAGGAATTGAAGCTCTTGGATTTAAATCTCCAACACCAGTCCAGGAAGCTACTATTGGTACTTTAATTGAGCAAGATCAGGATCTAATTGGTTTAGCTCAAACAGGAACTGGAAAAACTGCCGCATTTGGACTACCAATGATTGAGAAAATAAATAGAAAAAAAAGTAATGTTCAGGGATTAGTTATTGCTCCAACTAGAGAACTCTGTGTTCAGATCTCTAATGATTTTAAGTCTTTTTCAAAGTTTATTCCCGAAATTCAAGTAGCCACTATTTATGGTGGTGCTAGTATGGATAAGCAATCCAGAGAAATTAAAAGTGGTGCTCAAATTGTGGTAGCCACACCAGGTAGACTGATGGACATGATTAGAAGAAAGATGGTGAAACTAAACAAAGTAGAATACACTGTTTTAGATGAAGCAGATGAAATGCTAAATATGGGTTTCAAAGAAGATATAGATGGTATTTTAGCCCATACTCCTAAAGAAAAAAGAACATGGTTGTTTTCCGCTACTATGCCTAAAGGAGTTGCAAAGATTGCAAAATCGTATATGGAAGATCCTATAGAAGTTACTATTGGTAGCAAAAACATTGGAGCTGAAAATATTCATCATGTTTGTTTTCATGTCAATGAACGAGAGCGCTACCAAGCCGTAAAAAGAATTCTAGACTTTCACCCTAACATTTACGGGTTGATCTTTTGTAGAACTAGAAGAACAACGCAAGACATTGCTGACAAGCTTTTAAAAGACGGATATAATGCGGCTCCATTACACGGGGACTTATCTCAAATGCAAAGAGATAAAGCAATGGAAAAGTTTAGAGAAAAAACTTTACAAATTCTAGTAGCCACTGATGTGGCAGCAAGAGGAATAGATGTAGATAATATTTCTCATGTTATAAACTACCACTTACCCGATGATATCGAAAGCTACACGCATCGAAGCGGAAGAACAGCAAGGGCTGGTAAAAAGGGGGAATCTATTGCCATCGTATCCAATAAAGATGCACATCGGATTAAGCAAATAGAAAAGAAAATTAAAGTTAGTTTTGAAAATCGTGAACTACCTACTGGAATAGAAATTTGCGAGCAACAGTTATTTAGATATGTAGATAAAATTAAACGTGTTAAAATAAATGAAAGTGAGCTTCAAAAACTTCTACCGTCCATCCAAAATGAATTATCTTCTTTTTCTAAAGATGACCTCATCAAACATATGATCAGTCTAGAGTTTAATCAGTTGCTCAATTATTACGAAAAAGTCAAGGCAAATAAACCAAATAAAGGACCTAAAGGTTGGGCCAAAGACGATCAACATGAAAGATTCTTTATTAACTTGGGGTACAATAAAGGGTTAAATAAAGGAGGTTTATTGAGATTGATTTGCAGCAATACTAATCTCCCATCTGAATCTGTAGGTGAATTAGATTTATATAATGATTTTTCATTTTTTGAAATGGAAAAATCTTTAAGCGAAAAAGTACTAAACAGTTTAGAAAACAAACAGTACGATGGCAAGGATTTTGTAGTTCAAATAGCTTCTAAAGAAGGTAAGAAAAGTAGTAAAGGGAATTCATCAAAAAACAGAAAGAATCAAAGGAATAAAGAACGATCAAGAAGAAGACGTTAACTATTCATCCCACTCGAACTCACTTACCTTTAACTTAGGGTTAATTTCCATTTTCTTAAGTGAAATCTCTAATGCATTGCCATTAATATCCATAACTGTTTTACCTGGCACCAATATTCCACCGTTCTGCTGATATTCTAAAAATTGCACCGTAGACATCACAGGGCTTTCACCCTCTTTTGGTGTGTTTTGAGAATTATATTGTAATAATAACCCTGAACCAATAGATAAAAACATAGTTGACTTTTCGCCTGTTTTTTCCATTCGATTTAAAACATAGCAATCCTCTCCCATCACATTTTCGATGCCTTTGAGTTTTAAAGTGACCCCATTTTCTTTATAATACAAATCACTATCTAGCTTATGCTCCATTAACTTAGAAGACCGTTCTTCAGCTGTAAAGTTAGTTTTGCCTGTTTGCATGTTTTGAGTACCACCACTTTTTGAATTTATCACTTCAGATTGGACGGTCATACCCATAGCAATGGTTTCGCTTTTATAAAATGAAGGCGATTTAAATTGCTCTACCATTTCCATGGTAAATGTCTGTCCTTGTGCATCAATGGATGCAGACATTACTTTTCTAAAAGATTTAATTTTCTTAAACTTTTTCTTTGCATCATCTATGGATGTGGTAGAAGTTTGAGCCATTACATAATTAAAAAGCACATCTTCGGCTGTCAAACCCTCAGGTAAAGGCTTAGATTCAACCTCAACTGGCTCAGCATTATAGTCATAAAAATCAACCTTTTGATCTGAATCAAACTGGACTAATTTATCTGCTATTTCTTTATTACCAACCACTAAAATGTGGCAGTTATCAGGGTGAATAAATTCTTGAGCCGCATCTTGAATCATTTCTTTTGTTACCTGCTGAACTTTATCCAGCATATCTCGGTAGTAGTTTTTAGGTAAATTATATCGTTCCACATTTAGTGCATATCTAGCAATGGTTTGTTGATTTTCCAAAGACAGTGCAAAATTCCCAATCATATTGTTTTTAATTCTAGAAAGATCATCAGAACTCACAAATTCATCTCGGATACGATTCATTTCCAATAACATTTGGGTTACTGAGCTATCGGTTACTTCATTTCTTACACTAGCTGAGCTAGAGAACTGCCCCACAAAACGATCTGCTCTTACTCTTCCTCTCGAACCATACGTATATCCTTTATCTTCTCTTAAATTGGCATTCAGGTAGCTAGAGAAAGCACCACCAAAAATATTACTCATCACATTTGTTTGAGCAGTATTTTCGTCACCAACTTTAAAATTAACTGGGTAGAATATTTTAATCAGGGATTGAACGGCACCTGGTTTATGTACAAAACTAACTTGCACCCCTTTAGGTTTTGAAGGAAAGTCATAAGAATGTGCCGGCACTTCTCCAGATTCCCATGACCCGAAATACGTTTTACAAAGTTTCTTTGCGGATTCCAGTTGGATATCTCCAACTATTACCAAATATCCAATGTTAGGTTTAAAATAAGTGCTGTGGTATTCTTTACAACGTTCCACAGTAATATTTTCTAAATCTTCATTTCGCTGAATTTCACCATAAGGGTGACTTTTGCCAAAACTCAGTACACTTTCTAATCTACCACCTATAGCATCTGGATTTGATTTTAATGATTTCAAGCCCGACTGTTGTCTTTTAATTTTTTTATCAAGCTCTTCTTGAGGAAATATAGGATTCAGAAGAATATCACTTGCAATTTCAGTTACTGTTTCAGCATGTTTTGAAAGACATGAAAAATAAAAACCATTCGATCTGGTATATAATGAAGCCCCTACAAAATCTATAGCCTCGTCAATTTCAGACTTTGTTCTATTTTTTGTCCCTGCACTCATCATGTCTCCCATCATATCAGAAAGACCAACATAGCCTGTCTCCAAATGGGGATCTTTATTGATGATCAAATTCATAGCTAGTTGAGGTAGCTTATGATCCTCNACTAAGAATACTTTCAGTCCATTTTCTAATTCAAAACGCTGAGGTTCACCTANATTTATTTTTGGGGCTTTAGATGGTTTTGGGGCGTTTGACCTATTAATTTCTTGTGCATGGATATTTGANACAAACAGTATTNCAAGTAAAAATTTACATGTTTTATTAAAAAGCATAGTTTATCCGTTTTCTTTTGGTAAGTAATAAAGTACAACTCGATTATCTGTATTGAAATATTTTTTNGCTACACGTTGTATATCTTCCCTTGTGACTTTCATNTATCGATCTAATTCTGTNTTAATAAGATTTGCATCTCCAAANTACATTTCATAATTCGCTAAATTTTCAGCAATTCCTATCATGGATCTAAAATTTCCCAAAAAGTTGTTTTCTAACATATTTCTAACTTTGGAAAATTCTTTTTCAGAAATGAGCNCATTTTGAATTTTTTCGAATTCTTCATTTACTTCTGACTCAAGTNTAGATGGATCNACTTCAGCATTNGCTATTCCAAANACAAAAGATAATCCAGGATCTTCAGTTGAAAAAGGAAATGCACCCACATACATAGCAGATTGTGTTTCTTCAACACACTTTTTGTTAAAACGTGAACTTTCTCCGTCTGAAAGCACCATTGACATCAATTCAATNGCATAAAAATCTGGAGTTCCTTGAGCAGGAATTCTATAGGCCATCATAACACCAGGTAATTGAACATCGTCTAATATAGTATCTCTTATTTCAGCAGCTAAAGGCGGTTCCACTATATTTATTTGGGCTATTTTTTCCTTGCCTCTGGGTATGGGACCAAAGTAAGCTTTAATTAATTTTTTTGTGGCTGGAACATCAATATCTCCAGCAATGGAAAGAATAGCATTCTCGGGAACATAAAATTTATGATAAAAAGAAATAAATTCATCTAGCGTGGCAGCATCTAAATGTTCCATTTCACCAATAGTAGTCCATCGATATGGGTGTTCTTTATATGCTCTTTTNTTTACTTCTGCTAAAAAACTTCCATAAGGTTGATTATCAACTCTTAACCTTTTCTCTTCTTTAACCACTTCATTTTGGGTTTCAACTCCAATGGTATCAATTTTNGCATGCAATAATCTTTCTGATTCTAACCAAAGTCCTAATTCCAACTGATTTGAAGGAAGTACTTCATAATAAAATGTNCTGTCGTTGGTTGTGTTTGCATTATTTTTTCCACCAGCATTCTCAATGAATTTGAAAAATTCTCCTCGTTTTATATTCTCAGAACCTTCGAATAATAGATGTTCAAAAAAATGAGCAAAGCCTGTTCGATCAGGTTGTTCATTTTTGGCACCTACATGATACATTACNGANACAGCTACTATNGGGGTANTNTGNTTTTCATGAAGTAATACTTTTAAGCCATTATCNAGCTCATATTCTTCAAATTCTATTTGTGGTGATTGTGCATTAAGTGATGAAAATAGCAACANTGCTGCTATTACAGAGTTAAATTTTGACATGTTTCGAAAAATTGTTGTNCNAATATACAGGAAATTATGTGTTCATTAGTTGAAAAAACAAAAGATCCTCGTATGCTTCTTGTTTTCTAATCCATTGTTTCTTTAGACCATTTAATTTNAAGCCAGCATGTTCAAATAGGGATNTAGCAGCCTTATTAGATTGAAATACTTCAGCAAACAATTGGTTCAGATGTAGTTCTTTATTTGATATTTCAATCAAGGTTTTAAGGGCTTTATTTGCAATTCCTTTTTTTCGAAACTTTTTATCTATAAAAATCCCTACACCAGCTCGAGAATGTACTATATCAAAATTATATAAATCAATATAACCTATTGACATATCATCAATGGTAATCATATATCGAACTTGTCCATTCATAAAAGGATCCTGATTACTATTTAAATAAATGACCATCTGATCTTTCGTGTAAAAAACAGGCATATCTGTGTGATCAATTTTTAAAATATCATTTTCCCAGCCCAATAAATCATCTAAATCTTTAATAGACGGCTGTCTTAATTTTACGTTCCAATTCGATTTTAGCATTATTTATGCAATTTACTACATCTTGTTTGTTGTATCTTGGAATTTCTACTAGCTTATCATTAGAAATAAGATCAAAACCAAAATGATAGGTGGCAGTAATGTTATTTTCTACAGTTAACAACTCTATAAGTTCATATACAAATTCTGCATTTATAGGCTTATTTTTAACTAATTCGAAACACCTTTTAAGGGGTTTGTAACAGCTATAATCTACACCCAAATTTTGATATTCTACAAAAACAGATTCTACCAGTTTTTTATCCAGATTTAAAGATGTATTGAAAATAACAACCTTTTGTTTTTTTCTTGATAAAATTTGAAAAAATTGAGTAAAAGAGAATCCTAATTTTAATCCATTTACCGTACAGCTGTAATACTTATTTCCTAACAAAAGCCCTACGTGGGGAGGGTTAAA
>NZMV01000057.1 GCA_002694645.1 Crocinitomicaceae bacterium
TGGATAAAATGCAATTAAAAATCACAAAAAGTGAAGCGTTGCCCGTTATCTCTGGGTTTTTTAACCATCAACAAATGGCCATGAGAAATGAATTCAATTTATTTGATAATCAAGAAGAATGGTATCCCTCTACACTTTGGGGAATTAATATTAACATACCCATTTTTAACAGTGGAGAAGGTAAAGCCAAAACCACACAAAAGGAAATCAACATTTTAAAAACAACTAATCAGTTAGAAAATGTGCTTAGAGAAATTAGTACTCTTCTCGGGTTACTAAAAAATGATTACCAAATCGCTATAGGTCGTTATGAAATATGTGAGAAAAAACAGCAAGTAGCCGATGAAATGTATAAAGATGAATTAAAAAAGTATGAACTAGGATCTTCACAATTGATGAGTCTAAGTGAAAAGAAAATGCTAGTTATTCAAGCAGAACAAGAATTACTCGAAAAAGAATTAGAAATATATACCCTCAAATCACAACTAGAAAAATATACAAATCCCGTAAAAAATGATTAAACGAATATTAATTTTAGCGCTCCTTATTTCAGGTTGCAGCAGCAACGAAAAAGAAGTTTCAAATGAAATAATAGAAACTCCAATTGAAAGTGTGAATCTTCCTTTGGTTTCTACATATGAAGTCATTAAAAAACCCTTTCTACATTATCACGAAATTCAAGGAAATACAGTAAGTAAATCTATGATTTATATAAGACCTGAAATAACAGGTATTGTCACTCGGTTACCTTTTAAAGAAGGTAATTATGTAACAAAGGGACAGCCGTTAATTTCCATGTCAAATACTACATTAATTGCGCAAGCAGAAGAGCTTGAGCAACAATTAGAATTCGCTTCTTTTTTATTTGATAAACAGAAGAAGCTATATGATGACGGAATAGGAACTGAAATACAACTTAAAGAACTAGAGAACAACGTACTGAGATTAAAAAAAGCTAAAGCCACAATTAATACACAGATCGAGAAATCAGAGATTTTAGCGCCTTTTAGTGGATATATTGAACAATTAAATGTTCAATTGGGTGAATCCATTGGGCCAATGAATATAGCTATTCATTTAGTGAATTTGGATGATTTATATGTAAGTGCAGACGTATCTGAAGACTTGTTACCAGATTTAAAATTAAATAACGATTTAGTGGCACATTTTCCAGCACTTGATGAAGTGCTTTACAATTTAAAATTAACTCGAATTGGAAAAGTGGTAAACCAAGTAAATAGAACCATTAAAATTGAAGCTAAAATTCCTAATAATAATATCAACTTAGTTCCAAATTTAATGAGTGTTCTGAAAATAAACGATTATAAAAATGATAGTGCTATAGTTCTTTCATCTCGATTGGTGCTTAAAAATGATCTTGGAGAAACTTATGTAAAAATAGTTACCAATGAGAACAAGGTTGATGTATTGCCTGTTCAAATTGGTAAGCAGCAAGGAGAAATGGTCGAAGTAATCAGCGATCTGCCGGTAGGGACCCTTGTGGTGGATAAAGGGAAATCATCTATTGCTTCAGGTCAATCTGTAAAAGTGATTTCGTCATGAAGAAACAAATCGATCAGTGGAGAGAATTTGGGTTATCCTCGGTATCTGTAAATAATAGAAAAACCGTATATCTCATCATTCTGATACTTCTTATTGGAGGATTAACTGGGTATCAAAACATGCCAAGAGAAAGTTTTCCTCAAATTCAAGTACCTGAAATTTATGTAAACGTTCCCTACCCTGGAAACTCACCTGAAATCATTACGGATAAAATTATCAAACCCTTTGAAAAAGAACTTAATAAGTTAAAGGGTATTGAAAAAATAGAAGCAACTTCTATTCAAGACTTTGGAATTGTAAAAATTGAATTTGATTTTGCAATAACTCCAAAAGAAGCAAAAAGAGCTGTTGAAGAAGCTCTATCTGATGCCCGATCTACAAAATCTTTTGCACAAGATCTTCCTGTTGAGCCCACTATACAAGAAATTGATGTCAATGAATTCCCAATTATCAACATAAATCTTTCTGGCGAATACCCTGTTGAACTGCTTAAAGAAAAAGCTGAAATCATAAAAGACAAAGTGGAAGCCATTGCAGAAATTAATGCAGTTGATATTCGAGGTGTACAGCAAAAGAAGGTAAAAGTTGAAATTCGAAAATACGATGCTGAAGCAAAAAATGTCAGTTTCAGCGATATTGAAGGAGCTATTCAGGGTGAAAACACCACTATCGGTGCGGGTAACCTCAAGATAGATGGTATTGACAATTTTATCATAATTGAAGGGAAATTTAAAGACTACAACGATTTACGGGATCTAGTTGTTAAGCATGAAGATCAGGACAATGTATACCTGAGAGATGTGGCAGATGTTTCCTTTACGGATGCAGATACTACAAGTTATGCTCGTCAAAATGGGCAGCCTGTAGTTATGTTAGATGTAAAGAAGAGAGCTGGAGGAAACATTATTAATGCAATAGACCAATTAAAAATGGTGGTTGAAGATTTGAAAAACTCCTTCCCGAATGACATGTCTTTAACTTATACCAATGACCAATCCGTGATGATAAGGTCACAGATTAGCAATCTTGAAAACTCCATTGTTTTTGGAGTTATTCTGGTGGTATTCGTCTTATTATTCTTTTTAGGACTAAGAAATGCGCTATTTGTGGGAATTGCCATCCCTTTTTCCATGTTTTTATCTTTCATTTTGCTAAACGCGGCAGGTGTTTCGCTAAATATTATGGTATTATTTTCATTAGTACTTGCCTTGGGAATGCTGGTAGATAATGGGATTGTAGTAGTAGAAAATGTATATCGTTTCATGGATGAAGGCTATCCTGCTATTGAGGCCACAAAAAAAGGGGTTGGTGAAGTAGCTTGGCCCATTATTGCCTCTACAGCAACTACGCTAGCCGCATTTGTGCCCTTGGCTTTATGGCCTGGTATTATTGGCGAATTTATGCAGTATTTACCCATTACGTTAATTATTGTTTTAGGCTCTTCCCTTTTTGTAGCCTTAGTCATTAACCCTGTTTTATTGGCTGTTTTAATGAAAGTGGAAAATGAAAAAACATCAAATAAGCGTTTTTTAAGATCATTTATACTAATTACTTCTATTGGGATAATTTTCATTTTCTTAGGGCTAAAACCCATGGGTAATTTACTCCTTATTATTGGGGGCTTAATTTTATTAAACCAATATGTTTTATTCCCAAGTACAGGATGGTTTCAAAATAAACTTCTACCTAATATCGAGGCCGGCTATCAACGTTTTTTAAAATGGGTATTACATAAAAGAAGACCTGTATGGATTATAATAGGGACATTTATGACTCTCATATTATCCTTTATTTTAACCGGTGTTTTTCCTCCTAAAGTTTTGTTCTTTCCTGAAAATCAACCTAACTACATTAATGTTTTTGTGGAGTTACCAGTGGGTACAAATATTGCTCAAACTAACCAGACTACATTGGAAATTAAAAAAGAAATTGATGAAGTATTAAATAGTCCTATTAGTAATGAGGATACCCTTTCATATTATGAGGTTGCGGATATAGAAATTAATGATGGCATCATAACTACCACTCCATTCGTGTCTTCCATTATTGAACAGGTAGGAAAAGGAACATCTGACCCTAACGCAGGCCCGTCCTTTGGAGAAACGCCACATAAAAGCAGAATTACCGTGTCTTTTTGCGAGTTTTCCCACCGTAAAGGATTAAATACCAGCACAGTTAAAAGTGAAATTGAAAGTGCATTGATGGGTAAATTTCATGCCGATATTACCATTATTGTAGATAAAGAACAAAATGGGCCTCCGCAAAAACCTCCTGTGAATATTGAAGTAACTGGCGGAAATAGCTATGGTGAACTCACTAAAAAAGCGGAAAAAATTCAACAATTCATTTCAAATGGCAATGTAAATGGTTTACAAAAATTAAAACTAGATGTGGAAATTAACAAAGCTGAGATTCAAATTGAAATTGACCGTGAATACGCTAAAAGAGTGGGGTTATCAACTGGGCAAATTGCCCAAAGCTTAAGAACGTCACTATTTGGTAAAGATGTTTCTACATATAACTATAAAGAAGATGATTATGATATAAACATTCGATTTAATGATACGTATCGAACGAATTTAAATTCCATTTTACAGCAAAAAGTGATGTTTATGAACAATAGAGGGCAAAAGCTGAGTATTCCGATAAGTGCTGTAGTAAAAAAAGTAAAGGAAGTGAACAAACATGCCGCTGTGGTACGAAAAAATTTAAACAACACCGTTACCGTATTTGCTGGAGTACAAGAGGGTTTTAATCCAAATGAGATTATTAATCAAGTAAAAGAATTGCTACTCCAATTTAATGAGTCACCAGAGGGCCTCTCTTTTTTAAATGATGGGTACCAATACAAATTTACAGGGCAAATGGAAGATCAACAAAAGGAGCTTTCTTTTTTGAGTACTGCTCTTTTGGTGGCTGTATTTCTCATCCTTTTGATTCTTGTCACTCAATTTAATGCCTTCTCTTCCCCTGTCATAATACTTACATCCGTTGTGTTAAGTCTAGCGGGAGTTTTTCTAGGTATAGTTATTTCAAGAAATGATTTTGTGATCATCATGACGATGATAGGCATAATATCTTTAGCGGGAATTGTCGTAAACAACGCCATTGTTTTGGTGGACTACACTAATTTGATAAGAAGACGAAAAAGAAAGGAGTTAGATATTGATATAAAAATTCTGTTGTCAAACGAGGAAGTTAAAGAGGCTGTAATAGAGGGTGGAAAAACACGTCTTCGACCTGTACTTTTAACAGCCATAACAACTATTCTAGGGTTATTTCCATTGGCCTCTGGTTTAAATATTGATTTCTTTTCTTTAGTAAAAGAATGGGATCCTAAAATTTTCTTTGGAGGAGATAATGTAATCTTTTTTAAACCCATGAGTTTGGCCATTATTTATGGACTAACCTTTGCCACTTTTTTAACTTTAGTAGTGGTTCCAACCATGTATTACACCATATATAGATTCAAAATTTGGTTATTCCAAAAAATGAAATGGAACATTAAAATAGAGCTTTGATGCTATATTTTTAATACATTGAGTCCATGAAANTAATGCAATACATCCAGTATCTTTTTTTTGGTATTCTATCATTACTTGTCATAGGAGCTATCGTTTTTGGTGCGTTAATAAAGAACAGTTTGCCTAAGGATAATGGGGAACTAGCCACATCTAAAATTAGCGAGGAGGTTCTTATTTATAAAGACTCATGGGGAATTCCTCATATAGAAGCCCAAAACAAGCATGATGCCATATTTGCGTATGGATACACCGTTGCAAAAGACCGATTATTTCAAATGGATTTACAGCGCAGGCTTTCTCAAGGTAAGTTATCCGAACTTTTAGGTGACGATCTTGTTGAAATCGATATCATGTTCAGGACGTATCTATTTAAAAATTGGGCAGAAAATTATTTGTCATCCTCCCATTTAAGTGAAGAATCCTTAAGCTATGTAAATGCCTTTGTAGAAGGTGTAAATCATTTTGTGGAAACTGGGGAAAAGCCATTTGAATATTATTTGCTCAATGCAAACGTAGAGTCTTTTTCTGCGGTNGATGTAGCTAGCATGACAGCCTATATGGCCTTTACCTTCATGGACGGAATACGCTTTGATGGGCTTTACACAATGTTAAAGGAAAAAGTAGGTGAAAAAAATATGGTTATTTTATTTCCTGATTATGCGGATAACAATTATATGACGATNAAGGAAGAGCATGTTGATCATATTCCCAAAAGAAATTATGCAACAAACTCTAGCGTAAATTCAATAGATACCATAGATCAACTCACCTATTTATACAAAATTAATGACGCGTCTGAACAAATAAATCCGCCTTTTCACGGAAGTAATTCTTGGATATTATCTTCTAANAGAACCAAANACGGTAAACCCATTTTAGCAAACGATCCCCACATAGGTNTTTCAAAGCCAGACGTTTGGTATGAAGCACACATTTCATACCCTGGATATAATAACTATGGCTACTACGTCCCTATGATTCCATTTCCATTAATTGGTCATGATGACTTTAAAGCTTGGGGNTTAACGATGTTTGAAAATGATGAGCTTGACCTTTACAAAGAAAAATTTAATCCAGATAATAAACTTCAAGTCTGGGAGGATAGTTTGTGGGTTAATTATAAAATCNTAAAAGAAACTATTTCGTCTTCTTCAGCGGATACAACCATTGAAATTCCAGTCACTAAAAACGGACCTATTGTAACTCATAATGTGGCACACTATAGTGGAGATCCTATATCTATGTATTGGGTTTTTTACCAATTAGAAAACCCTATTTTTGATATTCTTCACAATATATCTCACGCCAAAGACATGTCCTCATTTNAGGATAATTTAGCTAAAGTAGTTTCGCCTGGCTTAAATTTTTCTTATGCNGATACATTGGGTAACATTGCTTGGTGGACTGCGGGTAAATTGCCTGTAAGAGATCCCTCNGTTTACNCTAAAGAAGTGCTAGATGCCAGCAATCCTTTACACAAGGTTACTNGTTTTGTGCCTTTTGATCAAAATCCACATGTAGTGAACCCTGAAAGTGGAATTATTGTCACGGCTAATAATTTATCTACCATTGACAGCGTAGGTNAAATACCTAGGCTAGATGGCTATTTTAGATCTACTGATCGTGCTGCGCGCATTTTAAGTCTGCTATATGAAAAAGAAAAGTGGACTACAGAAGAACTCNAGGCCNTTCAAACCGATGTAAAACTATGGAGCGCTGAAAAAATGAAAGANTCTTGCTGTAAATTACTTAAAAGCAAGTCAACGTCTTTCACTGAACTAGAACAAACTGCTTATNAANCCCTTGAAAATTGGGACGGTGTTATGGAAACCTCATCGGTTGGAACCAGTGTTTTTATGGTAACCAATTACCATGTGATGAAATACATGCTCCAGCAGAAATTAGATGAGGAATTCATCAAACTATATTTAAATCGAGTTGATCATTGGGATTTTTTAAGGAATTTTTTATATCAGAGAACCGTTCCGTTTGAAATGCAAGAAACGCCTGAAGATATCCTCTACACTGGTTTTAAATTGGCTATAAATGAACTCTCGAATAAATATGGAGATGTACCACACTGGAAATGGGGTAATCTACATCACATTGAATTTGAACACCCTTTAGGAAAGCAAAAACCGCTCAATGCTATATTCAACGTAGGACCTTTTGGTGTCAATGGAGGATTTAATGCGGTAAATAAAATCATGTCTCATCAGGGAGATCACAATTATAAAGTAAGTTCTCTACCATCTACTAGAAGATTAATTGACATGGGAAATAAGGAAGAAAGTTACTCTGTTTTGCCAAGTGGTAATTCTGGACACTTTCAAAGCACACACTATGACGATCAAGTAGAACTTTTTTTAAAAGGTTCTTACAGAAATTTAAATTTTAAAGATGAGCAAGTTAAAAATCAACAAATTGCTCAGTTTAAATTACTTCCTTTGTAGCCTAGTTTGCTATGGAGAAAATCATTTATTTTCATGTGGGTGTCAGTAAAACAGGTAGTACTTTTTTACAACAACGTGTTTTTCCTATTTTAAAAAATATCCATTACATCCCCACAAGAAAATATCATAAAATAGATGAAGAAATCTCAAGCATAAATAAAGGAAACGTCCTTGTTTCAAGAGAATTTGATCGGCAATTTGAAAGAGAAGTAGATTCGTTTGCCAGGAACCACAAAAATGTAATCCCTATCATCGTTTTTAGGCGTCATGATCAATACTTGGCCTCTCAATATAGACGATTCGTGAAAAACGGATTTAAATATGGCATTAAGCAATTTTTTGATCTGGATGAGGATCTTGGGTTTTTTAAAAAAATACATTTCAATTTTACCCATCAAGTCAACTACCTCAAGACCACATTTAATAAAGAGCCTCTAGTCTTTGTATATGATGATTTCAAGACTAATTCTAGCAATTTTATCCAAATACTATCTTCGTTAATAGGCGCTAAAGTGGATCTAAATCAAATTGACTTTAGCACCAAACATGGTTCTTACAATGAAAAACAATTAAAAATAATCAAGACCATAAGTCAAGGAATTAACCTTCAAAAAAGACGTGTTTTTAAGTCGG
>NZMV01000058.1 GCA_002694645.1 Crocinitomicaceae bacterium
AAGTGTATGTATATTCTATAAATCCAGACTCTGCAAAGTATCAAGTTGTATTTAGTGAGGTGTCCAATGGAAATGGGAATTATATTATTAAAGATTACAATGCATTAGGAAAAGTTTATGAGTGGGTAGCCCCTGACACCATACCTTTTGTAGGAATTGTCAGGCAAGGTGATTATGAACCTGTTAAAAAATTAATTACCCCTAAAAAAAGACAAGTTATAAGCATAGGAGGACATAAGAAATTTGAAAAAATCAAAATAAACTATGAATTAACCACATCTAATTTGGATTTAAATACATTCTCATCAATAGATAACAAAGACAACATAGGTCTGGCAGGAATTTTTCAAATTAACACTTCCAAAAAATTGGGTACTAATTGGGCGCTAGATCATAATTCATCAGTTGAATTAGTTCAGCATAAATTCAATAGGATTGAACGTTTTAGAGCGGTAGAGTTTGAAAGAAATTGGAATGTGCTCGATGTTGTTTCACAAGAAGATCAACTTTTAGGTAAAAGCCATCTTAACTTANTNCATAATAANAACGGAAAATTTAGTTACACCTTTAATACTTTTCTTTTAAAGGACACCTTCTCAGGGCTGAAGAANGATATTGAACTCAAATGGAATAAAAATATTTATGCCGATGTAAAGGGAAGTTTACTCGAAACAAAAGGCCTAAAAAATTCAAGATTTCTGAGGCATTTCTCGAATATATATATACCAATNCATAAATTTAAACTNGGCTTTAAGGATATTAATGAAGAAAACCAATTTTTTGAAGGAGATACATTAAGTCAGGCTAGTTATCGATTTTATGATTGGAAAGTTTATCTAGAAAAAGGAGATTCTTCATCTAATAAATTACAGTTTTATTACCAAGAAAGATACGATTGGTTTCAAAAGAGAGCAAATTTAGTAAAAGCCACTCATGCCGTTAGTCCTGGGATTCTAGTTGATTTAAAAAACAATGAAAAGTTCAAATTAAAATACAATTTAGCTCTAAGATCCCTCACTNTAACAGACACNACATTAACTAATATTGCACCAGAAAATTCATTAACAAGTAGAATTAATTATCAGTTAAAACTGCTNAAAGGNGGCATATATACNAACTCATTTTTAGAACTTGGTTCAGGACTAGAACTTCAAAAAGAATTTATATACATAGAAGTACCTGCTGGACAAGGTGTGTATACTTGGATTGATTATAATGAAAATAACATTAAAGAACTCAACGAATTTGAGATTGCTATATTCAGTGATCAAGCATCTTATATAAAGGTATATACTCCGAATAATAATTATATTAAAATCTATCAATTCCANTATAATCAGAACCTAAATATTAATTTAAAAAGGATTATTAAAGGAGAAAGTGTAATTGGAAAGTTTCTAAGNAAATTCTATAATCAGACAGCCATAAACACCCAAAAGAAATTAAATGATCTAGAATTAAATACGCTAATAAACCCNTTTGTAAACNTGGATAATCCCATTATACAACAAATGTCAAATTCATTACGTAACAGTTTATTTTTCAATAGATCTAATCCAAAATATAGCATTGAATATACCAAGCAATTATTTGCCAATAAAATGCTTCTTATAAATGGGACAGATTTTAGATCAACTGCAAAGGAGCAGGTGAAACTAAGATGGAATCTTAATAAACTCTTTATGCTAAATTCTGAACTGAATTTTCATGCAAAACAAAATTCATCAACTTACGCTAGTTCTAGAAATTTCTTCATCATTGAAAATGAAAATAAACATCAATTGTCATATCAACCAAACACGTTNTTTAGAATANGAATTGAGGGGCGTTATAACGAAAAAATAAATGATGAAAATTTTGGAAATGAAAAGGCTTATCTGACCCAAATNGGCATTAACCTTAGNAAAAGTAAAAAAACAAGCGGTCTTATTAATGCTGCTTTTAATGTTGTGAATATAAATTATAATGGAAATAGTAACAGTACCATTGGATATGAGATGTTAGAGGGATTACAGCCTGGNACTAACTTTACTTGGCAACTTAATTTACAACGAAAAATGGCCAACAATATTCAACTCACATTAAATTACAATGGAAGAAAGTCGAGTGAAGTTAAAACCATTCATACGGGTGGAATACAATTGAGAGCCTTTTTCTAATCCAACTTTAACACCGCTAAAAAGGCCTCTTGAGGAACCTCAACCCTACCTACTTGTCTCATTCTCTTTTTACCTGCTTTTTGCTTTTCAAGCAGCTTTCTTTTACGAGTGATATCTCCACCATAACATTTGGCAGTCACATCTTTTCGCAGAGCCTTTATCGTTTCTCGAGCTACAATTTTTGCACCAATTGCTGCTTGTACAGGGATTTCAAACTGTTGTCTTGGAATTAACTCTTTTAACTTAAGACATATTTTTTTACCCAGCGTAAACGCATTACTCCGGTGTACCAACGCAGAAAGTGCATCNACTTGCTCTGCATTTAAAAGTATATCTAGCTTTATTAAATCGGATTTTCTATAGTCAGTTGGGGCATAATCNAAGGANGCGTACCCTCTACTTACCGATTTTAANCGATCATAAAAATCAAATACAATTTCNGAAAGTGGCATTAAAAAAGANAGTTCTACTCTATCTTGAGTTAAATATACTTGATTAGTAAGCTCACCTCTTTTTTCAATACACAGNTTCATCACAGCTCCAACAAATTCAGATTTAGTAATTACTTGAGACTTTATGTAGGGCTCTTCAATCCAATCCACCTTAGAAGGATCGGGAAGCTCGGAAGGATTGTTTACAATAATTTCCTCCAAATCCCTTTTCATATAAATTCGATAAGAAACATTGGGTACCGTTGTAATCACGGTCATGTTAAATTCTCTTTCGAGCCGTTCCTGGATTATCTCCATGTGTAACATGCCTAGGAATCCACACCTAAAACCAAATCCTAAGGCTGCAGATGATTCTGGTTCAAACACCAAAGAAGCATCATTTAATTGCAACTTCTCCATAGATGCTCTAAGCTCTTCATAATCTTCAGTGTCAACGGGGTAAATCCCTGCAAAAACCATAGGTTTTACATCCTCAAAACCTTTGATTGCATCATTACATGGATTTGAAATTGAAGTTATCGTATCACCAACCTTTACTTCATTGGCCTTTTTTATTCCACTAATGATGTATCCAACGTCCCCAGATGCCAATTCTTTTTTTGGATCTAAATCCATCTTTAAAACCCCTATCTCATCTGCATCGTAAGTTTTTCCAGTATTGAAAAACTTTACTTGTTGCCCTTTTTTAATGATACCATTAAAAACCCTAAAATAAGCAATGATTCCTCTAAAAGGATTGAAAACAGAATCAAATATCATGGCTTCTAATGGTGCCTCGTCTGTACCTTTTGGAGATGGAATTTTGTCTATTATAGCTCTAAGTATATTATCTACTCCAAGTCCTGTTTTTCCACTTGCCGGAATAACATCTTCAGCAGAACAACCTATTAAGTCAATAATTTGATCGGTAACTTCTTCAGGCATAGCACCAGGGAGATCCATTTTATTTAAAACAGGTATAATTTCTAAGTCATTATCTATCGCTAAATATAAATTTGAAATCGTTTGCGCTTCAATACCTTGAGAAGCATCAACAATTAACAAGGCTCCTTCACAAGCTGCAATAGATCTTGAAACTTCGTAAGAAAAATCAACGTGACCTGGGGTGTCAATTAAATTCAACTTATAAGCTTCACCATTAAAATGATAATCCATTTGTATGGCATGACTTTTAATGGTAATTCCTCTTTCTCTTTCCAAATCCATATTATCAAGAGCTTGATCTTTCATTTCACGATCTGAAATTGTCCCAGTAGCTTGAAGCAACCTATCAGCAAGGGTACTTTTTCCATGGTCGATGTGGGCTATGATACAAAAGTTTCGAATATTTTTCATCAGCGCAAATGTAGTACAATATGTAATTATAATAGACGGCTGTCTATTGAATATTTAGCAGCCTGTAACCTGAAATTTAAGTTTGTTTAACAAACAATAACCTTTTTGANTCATNTTCGTTTGTTATTGACTTTATTAACTTGTTAATTTGTNGANTTNCNCNATGANGGTAACAGAATACATAGCCAATAGAAAGAAGACCATCTTCTCATTTGAAATTATACCACCACTNAAAGGAAAAGGCATTGAAGACCTATGNTCAGGAATAGATCCTTTAATGGANTTCAACCCNCCATTTATTAATGTAACNTATCATCGCGAAGAATATGATTACAANAAAATGGGTAATGGATTATTAAAAAAAGTTTCTATACGAAAAAGACCGGGAACTGTTGGNATATGTGCAGCTTTAATGAATAGGTATAAAGTCGATGCCATCCCCCATATCATTTGTGGAGGATTCACCAAAGAAGAAACCGAAAGTGCACTTATTGATCTTAAGTTTCTTGGAGTGGATAACATCCTAGCCCTTCGCGGTGATCCCATGAAAAATGAATCCGCATTTGTACCTACTGAAGGCGGAAACGCTTATGCTCTTAACTTAATTGAGCAAATCAATGAAATGAATAATGGCCAATATCTTTATGAAGAAACCAAAAATAGCCCTTCTAATTTTTGTATCGGTACAGCAGGATACCCTGAAAAGCATTTTGAGGCTATGAATTTGTCAACTGACATGAAGCACCTTAAAAAGAAAGTAGATGCGGGTGCAGAATTTATTGTGACTCAACTTTTTTACGATAACGAAAAGTTTTTCGACTTTGTTAAAAAATGTCGTGAAATTGGGATTAAAGTTCCCATTATTCCAGGCATTAAACCCATTACTAACCTTAGACATTTGTCTTTTATTCCTAAATTCTTTCATGTTAATTTTCCAGAATCATTTTCAAATGAACTAGAAAAATGTAAAACCGATGAAGAAATAAAAAGAGTTGGTATTGAATGGACAACAGCACAATGTAAAGAGCTTGTAAAAGCAGATATTCCAGTTATTCACTTTTACACAATGGGGAGAGGAACTGCCGTTAAAAATATTGCTAAAGAAATATTTTAGTACTTCATTCTTTTCTCCCTCTGTTAAATAATAATCTTAATTTTAACATTGAACTTTCTTCAATGATAAGCTTTAAGCATTTTGTATTGATTTTCATTTTTTTTCAAGGTGTGTTGTTCTTCGCACAGGAAAACACAAATGTCAAGGTAATTATAAAACTTAGGCCCATAGAAAATTTTAGAGGAAAACTAAAGAATTGTACTTCAAGTGTTTTCGAAAATAATGTTCTGGTTTCTAAAAAAATAATTCAAGGTCATAAGTTTAAATTCAAATTAGATTCTAAATCGATTTATAAAATTGTTTTTGAAAAAAAACCATATGTATCAAAGCATATCATAGTAAACTGCGCAGGAATTCCGCCTAGAGAAAAATCAAAATTTAAATTAAAAGCTGATATAAGTCTGTTCCGATACAAGAAGGAGTACGATACTTCATTTCTCGCTAAAGAGCCCATATCCGTGGGATATTATAACGAAATCAAAGAAGAAATGATTTGGGATTTTGAATATAACAGAAGCATGGTTGAGAAAATTATTCATACCATGACCAAAAAGTAACTTATCCTTTTGTAATATTCGCTGATAAGAACTCTCTATTCATTCTTGAAATGTTGTCAAGAGAAATACCCTTTGGACATTGAACTTCGCAGGCTCCAGTATTAGTACAATTTCCGAATCCCTCTTCATCCATTTTATTGACCATATTGAGCACCCTGTCTTTCGCTTCCACTTGTCCCTGAGGGAGTAATGCGAATTGAGATACTTTTGCAGAAACATAAAGCATAGCAGAAGAATTTTTACAAGAAGCTACACATGCGCCACAACCAATGCAAGTTGCCGCATCAAATGCCATGTCTGCATTATCTTTTGGGATAGGAATAGCATTAGCATCTTGTGTGTTTCCAGATGTATTTACTGAAATATATCCTCCTGCATGTTGTATTCTATCAAAAGCTGATCGATCAACAACTAAGTCTTTTACAACAGGAAAAGCATTTGCCCTAAATGGTTCAATATATATAGTATCACCATCTTTAAATTTCCTCATGTGAAGCTGGCAAGTTGTTACCCTTCGATCTGGGCCGTGTGCTTCACCGTTGATATAAAGAGAACACATACCACAAATCCCTTCCCTGCAATCATGATCAAAGGCTACAGGTTCTATTCCTTTCTCAATAAGTTCTTCATTTAGCACATCTAACATTTCTAAGAACGACATGTGTTCAGAAACATTTTGAATTTCATAATCTACCATTGAACCCTTGTCATTGGCATCTTTTTGTCTCCAGATTTTAAGTTTTAAATTCATGATGAGTTTTATTTATATGATCTTTCTTTCACTTCAATATTGTCAAAAACCAATTCTTCTTTATGTAAAACGGCCTTTGAAGGTTCACCTTTATATTCCCAGGCTGAAACATAAGTATAGTCTTTGTCATTTCTCTTCGCTTCTCCTTCAGGTGTTGCAAATTCCTCCCTAAAATGTCCGCCACAAGATTCATTTCTTTCTAAGGCGTCTTTTGCAAATAGTTCACCTAGCTCTAGAAAATCAGCAACCCTACCTGCTTTTTCCAATTCTTTATTCATTTCATCTAGGCCTCCAGGAACATTTACATTTTTCCAAAAATCATCTCTAAGATTCTTAATATCTTCCATGGCTTTCTTAAGCCCTTCTTCCGTTCTTGCCATACCGCACTCGTCCCACATTATTTTTCCTAATTTTTTGTGGTAATAATCTACCGAATGTTTTCCATTATTGTTTACTAGACTGTTTAACTGTTCCTTAACCTTACTTTCAGCGTCTTCGAATTCTTTTGATTCTGTAGATATCGGACCTGTTCTAATATCATCAGAAAGGTAATCCCCAATGGTATAAGGTAATACAAAATATCCATCAGCTAACCCTTGCATTAAAGCAGAAGCACCTAGTCTATTCGCTCCGTGATCAGAAAAATTAGCTTCACCAATGGCATATAACCCCGGAACAGATGTCATTAGATTGTAATCTACCCATATTCCACCCATAGTGTAATGAACAGCAGGATATATCATCATTGGTGTTTCATACGGATTTTCATCTACTATCTTTTCATACATCTGAAATAAATTTCCGTATTTTGATTTTACAATTTCTTGACCTAGGTTTTTAACTAAGGATGTATCGTTTTCATCTAATCCTTTTAGTAACGCCTGTTCTTTTCCATATCGCATAATGGCTGAACTAAAATCGAGGAAAACCGCTTCCCCTGTTTGGTTTACTCCAAATCCCGCATCGCATCTTTCTTTTGCTGCCCTAGAGGCTACATCTCTTGGTACTAAATTACCGAATGCAGGGTACCTTCTTTCTAAATAGTAATCTCTGTCTTCTTCAACGATGTCTGTTGCTTTTAGCGAACCATTTCGAAGCGACTCCACGTCTTTTTTATTTTTTGGAACCCAAATCCTACCGTCATTTCTTAATGACTCTGACATCAATGTGAGTTTAGACTGATACTCACCTGATCTAGGTATACATGTAGGATGAATTTGTGTATAACATGGGTTTGCAAAATAAGCTCCTTTTTTATGCGCTTTCCAAGCTGCAGTCACATTACTTCCCATAGCATTGGTAGACAAAAAATAAACATTACCATAGCCTCCTGAAGCCAATACTACAGCATGTGCAGAATGTCTTTCTATTTCGCCAGTTGTTAGGTTTCTTGCAATAATTCCCCTAGCTTTTCCATCTACAATCACCACGTCCAACATTTCGTGACGATTGTACATTTTTATCTTTCCCCTTGCAATTTGTCTATTCATAGCAGAGTAAGCACCAAGTAAAAGTTGTTGACCTGTTTGACCCTTTGCATAAAATGTTCTTGAAACCAATACTCCACCAAAAGATCTGTTGTCAAGTAATCCACCGTAATCTCTTGCAAATGGAACACCTTGAGCAACGCATTGGTCAATGATATTAGTAGATACCTCAGCTAATCTGTATACGTTTGCCTCTCTAGAACGGTAATCACCGCCTTTNACNGTGTCATAAAATAATCTGTAGGTTGAATCTCCGTCTCCTTGATAATTTTTTGCAGCATTTATCCCTCCTTGGGCAGCAATAGANTGNGCTCTTCTGGGGCTGTCTTGATAACAAAATGTTTTAACATTGTAACCGAGTTCAGCNAGCGTAGCTGAAGCTGAGCCACCAGCTAAGCCAGTACCCACTACAATAACATCTATATTGCGTTTATTGGCAGGGTTTACNAGATCAATACTGTCTTTGTAATTAGTCCATTTATTTTTTAAATCTCCATTTGGAACGCCAGAATTTAAATTTCCCATATTGTAATACTTAGTGCGATTGAGTTAAAAAGTGAAATAATGCAATAAATACAAATCCTAAAGGCACTGCAATTGCAAAAACATTTCCAAATTTATGCAGGGTTACTCTTTTTTTGCCATTTGTTAAACCCACACTTTGNAAAGATGATTTGAATCCATGNAATAAATGCAGTGATAAAAAGCCAAAAGCCAATACATAGGCTATAACNCTAGGTAAACTTTGGAATTCATGTTGAAGTTCGTGAAAGTAACGGAATGATCCGTCAGCCATCAATCCAGACATATCACCCACAATGTATTTAGTATTAATTTCTGGAATCCAAAAGTCTATAAAATGAAGAGCAAGAAAAGCCAATACAGTAATGCCACTTATAATCATATTTCGTGACATCCAAGAAGAACTAGTTGAAGGATTTTTATAGGCATAATCGGTAGTTCTAGCATTTCTGTTTTTTAATTCTAAAACAAATCCCATAACAAAATGGAATACCACAGCAAACATTAAAACAGGCTGTAATAAAAACTGAACTAATGGATTTGTTCCCATAAAATGTGAAGCTTCGTTGAATGCCTCAGCACTAATAACAGAAAGTAAATTAATAGTGAGATGTTGAGCTAAAAATACCATTAGAAAAAGTCCAGAAAGAGCCATCAGAATTTTGTATCCAACAGAAGTNTAAAAGGTCGATTTACTCATAATGAAAATTCGAATTTATCGGCCAAAAATATACAAACATTATTTATGTTGATTAGTTAGTTTAATTATTTTTATTAATGGTTAAAACTTATCAAAGTTTAAATCTTTTAATTATAAAAAAAACACCTGNTGTAAAAGGCAAAGAATTTTGAACTTTTAGCTTGCACTNNTCANGNGAGNGTTATTTTTTNGTACAATGANGCTATCTCTGATTCTCTATNCNNTTTTGGAAGTGATTTTCTAACCTANACCGTAGATGGTNAAGTGGTTGGAACACAGGACATAAATACATACTGGACAGGTGCTCCAGACTGTGGGCAATCTGGAAGTATTACCGTAACTAAAGATTTAGGCTCTGATAAAANAAAGTCTTTCACTTACTCTGTTGTTGATGATTTAGGTGATGAAATTTGGGGAGGAAATCTTGAATTCACAGGAAATACATGCTGGGGTCATGAATTAGTTTGGTAAAAATTCCTTTTTGATCTTATGTAGAATAAAGCAAGCCATTTTCTCCTTTGACTCATGTGTCCAACCGGCAATGTGTGGAGTGAATATCACATTTTTATATTGAGATAAAGATTTAAATGAAGGATCATCTATGTAAGGAAACCTTTCAAANGATGGNGATTCCAATGCTAACACATCNANGCATGCACCTTTGATTTTTTTGTTTTCCAATCCATTTAAAAGATCTTCTAAAACAACAGATTGTCCTCTAGCCGTATTTATAAGAAAAAAAGATTTTTTAAAGGAATTAATAAATGTACTATTCACCAAGTTTTTAGTTTCTAGGCTAAGAGGCGTATGAAGACTGACAAAGTCTGCATTTTTGAAAATATAATTCATATTTACCTCCTTGATATATTGGTCAGTGAAATTAGATTTGTATTTATCATATGCGATCACTTCAAGCTCAAAACCCGACAGTCTTTTAGCCAATGCCTTACCCATAAATCCGTAGCCAATTAAAGCAAAAACTTTTCCTTTTAATTCAATTCCTCTATTTTCTTCTCTTAACCAAACTCCATTTTTTACTTCTGTATTTGCTGAGTTAATATTGTTAATTAAACTCAAAATCATTCCCATGGTGTGTTCTGCCAGTGCATCTCTATTGCCTTCAGGACTTCGAAATACCTTTATATCTACTTTCTGACAATAATTCAAATCAATATTTTCTAACCCAGCTCCAGGTCTTGCAATAAACTTTAAAAATTTAAATTGACTTAACAAAGATGCATTTAATGGGATGCTAGATCTTATAAAAATTCCATTTATATCAAGGTGATTTTTAAGATCTTCAGCAGCAAACCCTCTGCCATCTATAACCTCAAAATTCCATTTTTTTAATGTATAATTAATGGTGGAATGAAAATCATCAAGGAGTATTACTTTCATGTACTAAAAATATAATGCCCACCCAATCAAAAAATAGATCAATAATCCAATTATGTCATTTGTTGTGGTAATAAAAGGGCCTGTAGCTAATGCCGGATCTATGTCATATTTATTTAAAACAAGAGGAACAAATGTCCCAAATAAACCCGCATAAGTAAATACGGCCACTAATGAAACTCCGATGGTAAGAGCTAAATCAAAATCGCTTTTGGTGATCCAGCAAAAAATTAGGGCGATAAAAGAACATATTAAGCCATTAAAAAGAGCTACCAATAACTCCTTCAGCATTTTTTTGGCAATGGAGTCATAGTTCAGCGTGTTATTCGCTAACGATTGTACTATGATAGCAGAAGACTGCACACCTACATTACCCCCCATAGCTAAAATCAGCGGAATAAATGAAGCCATGACAGCATTTTCTCTAATATGACCCTCAAACATACCAATAACGTAAGCTCCTAAAATTCCTCCAAGCATTCCTATCAATAACCAGGGTAATCTCGCTCTGCTGATTACAAACAAAGAATCTGTAGACTCTACCTTTTCTGAAATACCACTAGCCATTTGATAATCTTTTTCTGCTTCTTCTTTTATGACATCTAAAGCGTCATCTATGGTAATACGTCCTAATAATTCGCCTTTTTCATTTACTACTGGAATAACAACGAGGTCGTATTTTTCCATTTTTGAGGCTACCGATTCTGCTTCGTCTTCAACCTCTACAGAAATAGGATCGGACTGGAAAATATCTTTTATTAATGTGTCGTCTGAGGCATACAAAAAACTCTTCAGAGATAGGGTTCCTTTAAGTCTTTGTTCTGAGTCAACTACATAAATAGTGTACACTTGATCCACTTCTTCAACTTGCTCCCGGAATTTAGAAAGAGCTTTTGATACTGTCCAATTCCAGTTAGCGGAAATAAAATCCAAATCCATGATTCCACCTGCACTATCTTCCTCATAATTTAAAAGCATAGATATTTCCGATGAATGCTCATCATCTTTTA
>NZMV01000059.1 GCA_002694645.1 Crocinitomicaceae bacterium
GAGGTTTTTTTATTTTTAAATCTAGGTTGGTATTTAATTTATATTTTAGTTCTTGATGAGTAAGCCAAGTATACCGAAAGGAACAAGAGATTTCTCACCAGAAGAGGTGTCAAAACGAAATTATATTTTTGAAACGCTGAGAAAAGAGTTTCAGTTATTTGGTTTCTTGCCGATTGAAACACCATCCATGGAGAAATTATCTACCCTAACAGGCAAATATGGAGATGAAGGAGATCAGTTATTGTTTAAAATCCTCAAAAGAGGGGCTAAATTTAATCATGCTGTTCAATCTGCTCAATCTCAAAGTGATGTTTCAGACCATTTTTTTTCTGAGGAGGCGTTACGTTATGATTTAACTGTACCGTTTGCTAGATATGTGGTTCAACATCAGAATGAAATCCATTTTCCGTTCAAGAGGTATCAAATTCAACCTGTGTGGAGAGCTGACCGCCCTCAAAGGGGTAGATACAGAGAGTTTTATCAATGCGATGTAGATGTTATTGGTACAAGTTCTTTAAATGCAGAAATTGAATTAATTCAAATTATCAAAAATGTATTTNTAAAACTGCAATTACCAAATCACACNATCCAAATCAATAATCGAAAAATTCTACACGCTTTAATTGATTCATGCGGTGAAGCTGAAAATTTTGAAAAAATTGCTGTAATTATTGACAAATTAGATAAAGTAGGAAAAGATAATGTATTAAACGAATTAAATGAAAAGTTTAATAATCCTANATGTACTGAGTTGTTTACTTCTATATTCAATTTGAGTTCTGATGTACGTGAAACTATTTCATGGCTTGAAGAAATAATTGGAGATGCTAAATTGGGTAATGAAGGGATTCAGGAAATTAAGTACATCACTAATGCTTGTGATCAATTAGATATCAATAATCTGAAGCTTAATTTAACATTAGCTAGAGGATTAAATTATTACACGGGAAGTATCTTTGAGGTGATCCTGAACGATTACAANATGGGAAGTGTTGTTGGAGGAGGTAGATACGATAATTTAACTTCTCAATTTGGATTGAATGATATTTCGGGAGTTGGAATTTCATTTGGTGCAGAGCGAATTTTCGATGTACTTAGTGAAAGTCATTTGTTTCCAAGAGACACTGTCATATCTCCTGAATATTTGATAATAGATCGATCAGGAAATATGATTAACTCTATGAGGATGGCAAATAAATTAAGAGAATACTCAAAAAGAGTAATGATTTATCCAAATAGCGAACATAAATTAAAAAAACAGCTTAAGTATGCCAATCAAAATAACATTCCATTTATTGTGTTTGTCGGTGAGGAGTTTAAGGAGGAAATGACATTTGAGTTAAAAAATATGCTTACGGGTGATCAAAACATCTTGAAATTAAGTCAATTTTTAAGTGACCTTTATGAGTAATAAGCATTTCCAAATTTCACAAANTGATTTAACTATCNCAGATATAGAATCTATTTTAAAGGAAAACNTAAAGTTAAAACTAGATCAACAAACAGAAAAAAAGGTTTCATCTAATAGGCTATACTTAGATCAAAAATTAGAAAATTCTGATGTATTACATTATGGTATAAACACAGGTTTTGGATCTCTTTGTAACAAAGTGATNTCAAGTGGCGAGCTTAGAAAATTACAAGTTAATCTTGTTCGTTCACATGCATGCGGTTTTGGAAANGAAGTAGATAATGANATNGTGAAAANCATGATGCTTTTGAAGATTCAATCATTGTCTANGGGTTATTCNGGAATANCCTTAACTACACTNNAAAGACTAATTTATTTTTTNAATCATGANATNNTTCCGNTTGTCTATGAACAAGGTTCCTTAGGTGCCTCTGGNGATTTGGCGCCATTGGCTCATATGTCATTAGCTTTAATTGGNGANGGTTTTGTTTCATANAACAANAAATTAATTTCAGCNGAACAAATACATATTGATTTAAANATAGATCCTATTTTGCTAGANANTAANGAAGGGTTNGCNTTGNTAAATGGAACTCAGTTTATGTCTGCTTATGCAGTGCATGCTNCATTACATGTTTCTCGCTTATTTGACCACTCTACTAAAATTTCAGCATTGTCATTAGATGCTTACAACTGTCAATTAAGTCCGTTTAACCCCGAATTACATGCTTTAAGGCCTTATCACGGTCAACAATATATATCAGCAGAAATTTTAAAATTACTTTCAGAGAGCGACCTTGTAAAAGTAAAAGATAAAGATGTACAGGATCCATATTCTTTCAGATGTATTCCACAAGTTCATGGCGCTTCTTATGATGTTTTCATTGACTTTAAGCAAAAAGTAGAAATTGAAATCAACTCAGTAACCGATAATCCTGTGATTATTGATGACAAAAATCAAATTATTTCAGGAGGAAATTTTCATGGTCAACCCTTGGCTTATATAATGGATTTTCTGACTATAGCTATAGCTGAGTTAGGTAGTATTTCTGAAAGAAGAGTTTACAAGTTGATATCAGGAACACGCGGACTTCCAGCTTTTTTAGTTCAAAATCCGGGTTTAAATTCTGGATTAATGATACCGCAATATACGGCAGCTAGTATTGTAAGTAAAAATAAAATCCTTTGTCAACCTGCCAGTGTAGACAGTATAGAATCTTCTAATGGACAAGAGGATCATGTAAGTATGGGAAGTATTTCAGCTGTGAAATTAAAAGAGGTTATTGAAAACGTACAACGTATATTAAGTATTGAGCTTTTAGTGGCTTCTCAGGCCTTTGGATTTAGATCTACAAGAAAAACATCCCCTTCATTAACGAATTTGCTTGAAAATTTTTCTAATGAGGTTCCTTTCATTGAAGAAGATACCGTAATGCATGACCTAATGGTTAAATCAGAAGAGTTTTTGAATAGGAATTCAATTTAGTAATGGTCTTTTTTATGATTGCCTCCCTGATCATCATAATGGTGCCAAGTTCCATACTTCACATAATCATAAACTGTCATGTCATATTTAAGATGTCCTCTTAGTTTGACGCTTCCATTTTCATGATATTCAGTGTAGATGTATGTTTTTTTCTTTTTTTGATCAATAATTAATTCATCCTTTATAGTTCCCGAATCGTAGTAAAACACTTTTTGTTCATGGGACAATTTGTCTTTATTGTATTTTTCATAAAAAGATATATCTCCATTTTCATTGTAATCAGTCCATTCCATAGCAAAATCATTAGAATAGCTCACTTTACTTTTAATATTTCCATTTGGATAGAATAAGGTTAACCTCGACTTAAAACTGTCTATAGCCTTAAAATTACGCTCTATGTTTCCATTAGGATAAAAGTTTTTATAGACCTTTAGTTGTCCTTCAATGTAGTATCCTTTATGTACTATTTCGCCCGTTGAATAATGATCTTCTTTCCATCCGTTGACTGCATAGCCTTCTTCAATACGAGTGGAGTCAGAGTGTAAATACATGTTAAGAGGTTCATATAGTGTTATTCCGTATGTGGGATCTATAATTTCTTTGGTTATCTCTTTTTTTTCAATTTGATTTTCAAAATTGAATTGAGCATTACTAGTTAGTAGTCCGGTAATAAAAATATAAACTAATAAAGTTGTAATTCTTTTCATTATTTCACGATACTTTTAAATGTACGATTTTGCTTGATGAAATATTCCCAAATAATAAACCTATTTAAATATCCGTTCATTTTTTGAACACCCTTTTTGGGTATGGCTTTTCTTTTTTCCTTAAGTATATGTATGGACTTGTAGTAATGAAAGTGAGCTTTAATAATACTTACAGCATTATGGATTTTACCCATGGCTAGAAATCTGAAAAAAGCAATCTGATCTAAGGTCATTCTAGATATTACTTTAAAAAGTAGAGGAGGGGTGCCCTCATAATTCTTGTGAATCATCCATAAGCTATTTCTAAAATTTAAAAATGTTTTTTGTGGGCTTTCATATGAAAGTGTACCTCCTCCTACATGATACACAACAGATTCGCTTGTGTACATAATGGATTTACCTTTGTTTTTCCATCTCCAGCATAGATCAATTTCTTCCATATGGGCAAAAAAATCATGATCAAATCCGCCAACTTCAAAAAAATCTTTTGCTTTTACTGCCATGCATGCGCCAGATGCCCAAAACACTTCATGGCAGTTGTTAAATTGCCCCACATCTTTCTCTACATGATTAACTATTCTGCCTCTACAAAACGGATAGCCAAATTTGTCAATAAACCCTCCTGCTGCCCCTGCGTATTCGAATTCTTCTTTTCTATCAAAACTTAATATTTTAGGTTGAACAGCAACTACGTTTTTATTCTTTGATAATACGTTTAAAAGGGGATTGAGCCACCCATTAGTTACTTGAATATCTGAATTTACAATAATGAAAAATTCATGTTTTAATTGTTTTAACCCTTCATTATATCCACCAGCAAATCCCAAGTTATTATCTAATTTGACTAAGTTGACCTTTTGTTTAAATGATGAGATTATTTTTAAAGAATTATCAGTAGATCCATTGTCAATAACAACTACATCAGCATGTTTGCTAGAGTGTTCTATGAAGTCTGGAAGAAACTGTTTGAGCCAATTTTCCCCATTGAAGTTTAATATGCAAACAGCGGTATTAATTACTAGGGGTTTATGAAGAATAAATTACTGTTACTTCCCCATTGATTATCGTTGGGGTTTTGTAATGCATCTACATTTCTCTCTGGAGTATTTCTACTGTGGAGATCTGTTTTCCAATTATTGTTAAAGTATTCTCCTTGAAGAGTAGAATGTAAAATAACATAGTCATTGGTTACTAAGTCAGGAAGATAAAAAATGAATCTTTTATTGTTGAATCTACCTATTTTGTAGTAATGCCAAATTTGATAAGGATATGCGCTGGGCTCATTTGGCCTATCTGTAATGGTACTTGGCGGACCATATTTTAGATAAATTCTACCTCTATCAGTTTCATATCCTTTTCTCACTTTTGTCCCAAATAACTGGTTGGTCTTTTTCACTTCATTTTTGTACTTTGACCAGTTGTAGGCTGGATCATTCGGAAAGCGGTTGTACCAAAAGCTGTAGATAAATTGTCTCTTTAGCGTGTCGTCTATATCGTTTAGTTTGTTATCAATAATATTTTTCTCCAAATTAGAAGCTAAAGGAGCTAAGCATTTCAGGAATTCGTCTAATGAGTCTTGAGGTAAAATAGATGCAAATGTATTTGCTATTGAAACTGAATTCAGACGGTTCAATTTCATACTGTTATTTAGATTCGTTCGCTGAAAAGATAGTTCTTTAGAATTTAAAACTTGTTGATTTTTATCCATAACAGATAATTTTAGAACGTAATTTCCAGTAGGTAAGTTAGATAGGTCAAAACTGTTAAGTACAGGAACCACAGAAGAAGTAGAAATCTTTTTTAATTTGTTGTATTGACCTGCGATTTTACGGTTTTCTTCAACTAATATAGATTGTGTTAGTATCACAGATGGATTATCTCCGCCTATTTCTTCATCAAAATAAATTTCGGTGTAATAAGACAACCGGTTAAATTCTGGTCCTAAATAGGTTGTGACAAGCGGAATCATTTCAAAACCAGACTTGTTCAATTTACTAACACTATCACTTTTCCAGTATTTATCCAACAATTCTACGTCAGAAAATTCAACTGAGTTGGTTTTTGATAAGGTAAAAGTTTGTTGATGTTCTTCAATATTTGTAGTGTCATTTTGATCCACTAATCTTAGACTTAAATGGTAATCTCCATCTACAAGAAAAAAACGCTGCAGGTCTAGAATTCCATTTTTATTAATGTGGTCAATTTCTCCTTCAATAACGTGTTTTTTGTAATCTACAATCTCTTTTTGTTCATTTTCAATAAAAAGTAAGATCTCTACTTTTTTGTTTTTTACATTTGTGTCCCTATCCTCTAGTAAAGAGGGTCCAAAAATATACAGGTAAGTCTCTACGAAATGATGTTCTCCTTGTCTGAACTTTTTAATATCAAATAAGGCTTCTAATTGTCCATGAAAAGTTAGTAATTGAAATGTTAACAAGATAGTACTGATTCGTTTCACAATTCAAAATTACATTTTAATAAAGTTAAAATATATTAAATTCGAATGTTTTCATATTTCTTGGAATGTACTTTGATTATTAATTAAAATGAAATTAGGATTATTTATTTTTTTGACATTTTCAAATTTGATTTTGTATGCACAAAATGAAAAGCAAAATTTCAGTATATCACCAGTGGATTCTGTACCCTTAAATCTCATATTACCTGATCATCAAGTACATACTTCTGATAATGAATTTTTAAAAAAATGGAATAAAACAAAATTCTACGTCAGAAGTGTCTATGATTATGCTAAAATCGCATCTTCCATGCTTGAAGGATTTAATGACACATTAGCTTTATTAAGTAGCAATAGAATTAAAAAACGATATCTGAAAAGAGCGAATAAAATGCTTAAAAATGAATTTGGTGATGAGATTAGGAAAATGTCTATCAATAGAGGGACACATTTAATGAAATTAATTTATAGAAATACAGGGTTAACTACTTATGACATTATTAAATTATATAGGGGATCTGGCAAAGCATTTTGGTTTCAAACGTTGTGCTTAGTAAATGGTCAAAACTTGAAAAAAGAATACGATCCTGAGGGAGAAGATTATTTAATAGAAAAGGCAGTATCACTAATAGAGTCAGGGCGAATGAATTATTTTAAAAGGGTGCCGCATACAGAATCGGGTAAAAAAGCAGTTAAGTCATCTAAGAAGAAAAGGAGAAGTAAGAAAGATTAGTTTTGATGCAATCTGCTTTGAAGTTTTTCTGAACTAATTCTTGGGTCTTCTATTTCTTCGATACTTTTCATTCGTTTTTTTTCGTGTTCTTTTACATATAATTCAGATAAGTCTGGTTGACCTGCATTAACCCAAGCAGTAAACCAGTAAGAGCCGATAGATTTAATAGAGGCTTTCATTCTTCGTTCTTGCATACCATTTAGTCTTTTACTATACTCTTTACTAAATTCAGCGCTGTAGACTTTCATTGTGACTTGCCCTCTTTTCTCAAAAGCGTATTTTTTATCATCGGGCCAATCATTACTGAGTTGTTTTTCAAATGTTAAAACAGAATCAACAGCTCTAAAACTATGCTCCACAAAATTCCAAGTATCTATTAAGGGATAATCAATGTATTTTGCTTTCCCTGTTATAAAATCATATTCATTGTAGAAAAGTTCAGGAATTCTAGATTCCCAGAACCCGTGTATTCCTTTCTGATTGGTGAATTGACCGTTGTAGTTTTCAGTAGTGTGTAGCGGTACATGGGCATCTCCTATGTAGTGGCCCAGTTCAGCAGAGTATTTTAAAATTCTTTCTAGGTCTTTTTCTTGAAAAGCNTTTGTGAGCTTTTGTAACATCCATTGNATATTCCAAGGAGANATACCGTACTTTTTTAGCGTATCCTCAGAATANTTCTCNACTGCTTCATTCCATTTTTTAGGCANAANAAGAAATGGATCTTCACCGTCCTTNATAAAGTGATCTATNTCAATGTAATGTTTTTCNGCCTCACCTTGTACNGCNTATCTTCTTTTATCNGGGTCAACTGCATGTTCGCCNATAAAATCAATATGATATTTGTAAAATTGAAANAGTTCAGGTTCTGGAATGGTGAAAACAGCTAGCCGATTTATTTTTTTGTGTGCAAAAAACCCCCANCCTGCATANTTGGTTTGNAAANNNNTAAATAGTATNNAAATCCACAANGCTCTAAGAAACATGTTTAAATATAAGNATTAGAAAACATAAAGTGTAAATTATGNNATTGTAATCTTATGCCNTGGTTCTGCTTTTTATAGACCAAAGAAATTTNAATTTNCAAATAAGATCTCCATTTTGATTTAACCCATTCATAACNGTTTCAAACCTAATNCCTTCACCNGTTTCCATAGCCTCTTTTACTTTTTCTCTNACCATTAATCCATCATGACAAGTNAAAGTGGTTACGTCAGTTGCTTTTTTAATGAATTCCGCCTCGCAAGTTACAGGGTAGGTTGATATGGAGGGGGTTTGACCTTGCGTATATTGTAATAATAGTGCTGCACCGTTCATTTCTGCAGCCATTCCTAAAACTGCCCAGAAAGTAGACTTAAAGGGGTTTTTATTTAACCATTTNTAGGGTACTGTCACTTGACATGACTCATTATTAAGTTCTTTGATTCTCATGCCGCATAAAAATCCCATGGGNANCTTAAATAAAAGGAAAAGTTTAAATTTAAAAGAGACNCTACTCTTTTGAACATGTTTTACCTTATCGTCATTTATCATTATCTGTTTTTACATTAAAGAAATACAAAAAAAATGAATATCCAATTATTCTACAGCATCTTGATANAGTTGTCTCCATTCTTGCTTTTGAAAATCGGAAAGAAGNTCAAATAGTTTATCTCCGTAAAAGAAATCGTTCAAGTAAACNATTCCATATTTTTGTAATATTTGAATTTGTGGCCAGCTAGGTCTNCGTTTGTGTTGACCTATTCCTTCAACTAGCATATATTCAGCTGGTGAACAATCTGGTGGGCAAAATGGGTTTCTATTGTACCTTAAAGCCCATAAGTCAAATATTTTGGGCTCAGGTTTTTTTAAACATTCAAGCGAGTCAATCTTGTAAAAACAATCTTTTATTTGGAAATCCTTAAACATATTCTTCCCAACTTGATTTGCTGGTGAAAATTGTTTTCCTTTTGCAATTCGGATAAATTCATCTAGAGAAATGAATTTTGTATACACTAAACTTCCACCGTTTTCGCCTACAATGGCGTAGTTTACATAACTAGAGTTAGCCCCAGGATTTATNGAAATAGCTAGATGATATTTAAGNTGTANATTTGGTTTNANNGGANCACTATAANCAATTGANTAACAANAGCTTAAATATAAANATAAAAATATATGGATTAAATTATTCATTACGATTTTTGATTAATCGNAGCCATAAAATTACAAAATAAATAATCGATTTAAAAGTTGAATTTGTAAAGTTTTAGCGGAGTTTGACAGAAATCCAATGGGATGTCATGTTTTTCTACTNCTATAGNGTTTGGGTGNGCCTCAAANAANGAAAGNCCAATTTTNACACATGACTTATTAAGANATTTNCATANTTGATCATANATTCCTTTNCCATATCCAATTCTATTTCCATAATCATCAAAACATAGCAAAGGCATTAATATAATATCTATTTTATCCCATTTCGCATGTTTAAATGGGTCAGGAACAGGAACATTATACCTATTTTTAACAAACGCAGAATTAGCGTCAAAACAAACACAATCCCATTGGTTGCTAACCGAGTTGTAAACCGAGGTGTGTAATTGATTTGTTTTAATTAGTTTATGGTGAATAGGCCATGTGTTAACCTCATTCTTTCCCTCTATAGGATAGAACAAATGAATATTTTGATTAGAAAAGTTAAAGTGATTTAATAGTTGATCACAGATATCTTTAGAAGATTTTTCTAATTCATTTACAGAAATAGATTCTCTTAGCGTTAAGTACCTTTCTCTTAAATTTATCTTATTTCCATTTGATGTTACAGCCAAGGGAGGGTTTTTGCTCAAAATCTAATTTTTTATTCTGCAATAAATAATCAAGAACTAATCTTAAATCCTTACCATTATTTGGTTCTTCATTTCCGGGTCTAGCATCATCCAGTTGACCTCTATAAATACAATTTAAATTTTGGTCAAAAACACTGAAATCCGGTGTNCANGCGGCATCATATGCTTTNGCAATTTNCTGTGACTCATCATATAAATAAGGAAATGGAAAATAATATTTTTGTGCAAATTTTCTCATTTTTTCAGGACTATCATCGGGATAGTTTACAATGTCATTACTGCTAATGCTTACAAATCCAATTTTCTTCCCCAAATAATCATTCGCTAACGATACGATTTGTTCTATCACATGTACTACAAANGGGCAATGATTACAAATGAACATGACAACCAATCCATTTTCAGTTACTAAATCACTTAATTCAATATCCTTATTCGAGACCACATCAGGGAGTTTAAAAGTTGGGGCTTTGAAGCCTAAGGGNATATTAGTAGTTGGTGTTCGAGCCATTTTAATTACTTTTACTTAAAAGTAGTCAATATTCACAAAAATATGTTCTATTCAAAATGTTATCTCATGGTATCCATGATTTTATGGTCATGTTTCCATTTTGGACAACAGATAGATTCGGCTCAAATTAAACAGATCTATAATTTTAGTCTAACTNGCTCATCCTGTTACGAGAACTTAAGGTCTTTGTGTAAAGANGTTGGACATCGTTTAAGTGGCTCTCCGTCAGCTCAAAAAGCGGTAGAATGGGGATACGATTTAATGAGCAGTATGCAACTTGATTCCGTATACTTACAACCTGTTAGGGTTCCNCAATGGGTTAGGGGTNATGTTGAAAAAGTGCATTGGAAAGATAAAGATGGAAACACTAAAAATACAAATTGTACAGCTTTAGGCGGATCAACAGGTACCGATGGAATCATTAAAGGAAAAGTAGTAGAAATTAAGTCCTGGAAAGAGTTAGATTCACTTGGTGAAGCCANCTTAAAAGGAAAGATTGTTTTTTTTAATAGGCCCATGAATCCAACNTATATAAGCACATTTATGGCATANGGTAGTTGTGTAGATCAACGCCATAATGGTGCTTCAAGAGCNGGCCTTTATGGTGCAAAAGCTGTTATTGTANGATCNATGACCTTAAAAATGGATCACAATCCTCATACCGGTTCTATGAGCTATGTGGACTCTATACCCAANATNCCTGCTGCTGCCATAAGCTCCAAAGATGCACATGAACTGAGTAAAGCACTAAAAAATGATAATGTTAAATTTTTATCNATGGAATTGTCTTGTCAACAAAAACCGGATACCATTTCTNANAATGTTATTGGAGAAATTACAGGNTATCAATTTCCANATGAAGTAATTTTAGTGGGTGGACATCTAGATTCCTGGGANATTGGGGAAGGTGCACACGATGACGGAGCTGGCGTGATACAAAGTATTCAAGTCTTAGAATCCATTAAAAAATTAAATATCAAGCCTAAACGAACTATTAGGTGTGTGTTATATATGAATGAGGAAAATGGAAACCGAGGTGGTAAAACATATGCTGAAATCGTTAGAAAAAAAGGAGAGAAGCATTTATTTGCGTTAGAATCTGATAGAGGTGGATTCAGCCCAAGAGGGTTCAGTATAGATGGAACTCCACTTCAATTACAATTTATTCAGGGATTCGAACCCCTTTTTGAGCCCTATCAGTTACATTTATTTAACAAAGGTTATGGGGGTGTAGATATTGGACCACTTCGCAATGGTACAACCTGTTTAGTAGGGTTAGTTCCAGATTCNCAACGATATTTTGATTATCATCATGCACCCACTGATGTNTTTGAAAATGTTAATAAAAGAGAATTAGAGTTGGGATCATCTGCTATTACATCAATGATTTACTTAATAGATAAATATGGATTTCCTGACAGAAATGATTATAAGCAATGAATTATAAAATTGACATATTGGCCATTGGGGCCCACCCAGATGATATTGAGCTTGGAGTAGCAGGTACGCTTATCAAGCATGTTAATATGGGTTGCTCAGTTGGAATGTTAGATCTTACTCAAGGTGAATTAGGAACACGAGGAAATGCCGAACTCAGAAGTAAAGAGGCGGAATTAGCTAAAAATTATATTTCTGCATCTTTTAGAGATAATTTAGGTTTAAAGGATGGNTTTATTNAAGAGGATGAACAATCCGTAAAGTTGTTGGTTCAAAAAATAAGANTATACCGTCCAAAAATTATTTTATGTAATGCTGTTCGAGATAGGCATCCCGATCACGGAGTAGCTGCTTCATTGGTTTTAAAAGCTGTATTTTCAGCAGGTTTACCCAAGATAGAGACATTACACAATGGAAAATCTCAAAAGCCGTTCAGACCTAACGCAGTATATCACTATATACAAGATAGATGGATCGACCCCGATTTTGTTGTAGATGTAACAGANGAGTTTGAAGATAAAATGAATGCAGTTATGTGTTTTAAGAGTCAATTTTATGATCCAAATAGCAANGAACCGAATACGCCTATATCTTCAAAAGAGTTTTTATCCTCTCTCGAGTCTAAAGCCTTATTGTGTGGAAGGATAATCGGTGTAAAATATGGGGAAGGATTTACAAAGTCAAGAGCTATTGGTGTTCAAAATTTATTAGATCTTACATAATGATGAAAAAAATATTTTATCCTTTTTTTATTTTATTGATGTCTTGCCAAAGCGGACAAATGTCAGANGATGCTCACCAATCAGTAGTTGATAGTCTAAATAGTGATATTAAAGATAAAAATAGGATCATAAACTCATTAGAGTATGATGTNGAATTCCAAGATTCCTTGAACAATGAATACGCACTATACATTCAAAAAATAAAAGATAATTTAAGTACTATTCAACAAAATGAATNGATCCTAAACANAGNAAAATCTGCAGAATTTATTTTAGCTGATTCATTAGATGTCATAAAGGCAATTGAAGAAATGATCCAAAAGATTAATGAAAATGATGAGCTCATAATAGTCCTGAATCAAAGATTACAAAGTTCAGATAAAAAGAATGATTTTTATGCCCAAACCATTAACGAATTGAATACAAAAATTGCANTAACCAACCGTGAAGTTTACTTCTTAAAAGAAGAAATTAGTCAGCTGAGTTCTTCATACGGTAAACTTTTCAACCGTTACAGTGAACAGGTTGCTAAAATTGACAGCTTGAATCTAGAAATGAACAAAGTAGGCTATGTGGTAGGAACTAAATCAGAGCTTTTAGAAAACAATGTGGTGACCAAAGAAGGAGGTTTTATTGGTATTGGNAAAATCAAAAAATTAAGTGATGATTTAAACTTAAATTATTTTACATATAACTCAAAAACNGATTTAAATTACATTTTAATTGGCAGNAGGAATATAAAGCTGATTACTTCTCATCCATCTAGCTCATTTCAATTAATAAAAAGCCAAGAAAATGTGATAGATTCTCTCATTATCCTTCAAAAAGAAGAGTTTTGGCAGAATAGCAAGTTCTTGGTGATAGAGGTCAAATAGNAAGAGCACTTTTTATTTTCACTACCTTTTTAAGAATAGGGTATAGTTCATCTAATTCTAGCATTGTATGCGGATCACTTTTAGCTNTACTTGGATTAGGATGCGTTTCAATGAATAATCCATCAGCCCCAGTGGCTGCAGCATTTAATGAAATGGCTTCAANAAGAGATGGATCACCCCCAGTTATTCCAGAAGTTTGATTGGGTTTTTGAACAGCATGAGTACAATCCATAATGACAGGTACTTGGTGCTTCTTAAGTTTAAAAACGGCAGTGGCATCAACTATCAAATCATGATAGCCAAAGCTGTTTCCTCTTTCACAAACCCAAGCATTTTTGTTTCCTGTACTTTTAATTTTTTCAATGGCGAACTGCATGGATTCATGAGACATGAATTGGCCTTTTTTCACATTTACAGGTAGACCTGTTTTTCCAGCAGCAATCAGTAAACTTGTTTGTCTACAAAGGAATGCCGGTATTTGTAAATGGTTCACATAAGTTGANACTTCTTCAGCTTCGTGACTTTCATGAATATCGGTTATAGTATCAACAGATAAATCTTGACCAATTTTTTTTATCATTTCCAGCGCTTCAACATCTCCTATNCCTGTAAAACTATCTAGCTTTGATCGATTAGCCTTTTTATAGCTAGCTTTAAAAATGTAATGTATGTCAAGCTCACTGCAAATGGCTTTTACNTGATTTGCAATTTCAAAAGCAGTATCAAACTCTTCCATTGCACAAGGACCTGCTATCAATGTAAATTTTTTCATTCTTTTGCTTTTTNACCCAANTATCCACTGTGATGTCTTTTGGCATACTCCTGTTTGTTAAATTTGATTTTTTCCATCATCAATACTACAATGATATCTCCTACCACGGTCATTACAGTAGTAGAAGTTGTTGGGGTTAGTCCAAGAGGGCAGACTTCTTCTGGGTTCCCAGTAAAAAGGGGGATGTCTGCAAGTTTTGCTAAATATCCTTGTTCGTTCCCCGTAAGGGCTATCATAGGGATACTTGAATATAAGTTTTTTACCAATTGATTTAATTCCAAAATTTCACGGGTTTTTCCCGAATTAGAGATTAAAAGAAGAACATCATTTTCTTGTACAATTCCCAAGTCTCCGTGTTGCGCTTCACTTGGATGTAAAAAAATAGCAGGTGTACCAGTAGAAGACAAAGTAGTAGCTATGTTCATCCCAATTTGACCTGCTTTTCCCATCCCACTTACTATCAGTTTACCTTTTTTTTGATGAATCCTTTTGTAGAGAACATCGATTACACTTTCAACTATACCGTCAATGGGTATATTTTGAATGGCTTCTACTTCCTTTTGAATGATTCTATTAATTCTAGATTTCAATATCTTTAATTTAAAATTGATGCATATTTTTTGCGAGCATTTCCAAGATCCTCTAATGTATCCACTCCAAAAGAGGGTTGATTAGTTATTCCAACCTTAATTTTCATTCCATTTTCCATCCACCTTAGTTGCTCTAGTTTTTCCGTATTTTCAAGATTACTTACTTGTAGGAGACCACATTTTTCTAATACATTTCTTTTAAACCCATATAATCCAATGTGTTGGTAATAATCGGTATGTTTTATCCAATCTTCTTTAGGCATATCTCTATTGAATGGAATAGGGAAACGACTAAAATACATGGCAAAATCTGTGTTGTCCTTCACCAAATACACCTTGCCCTCTCTTAATTCTTTTAAGTCGCTAACTCTAATAGCTAACGTAGCAATTTCTGTTTTGTTATCCTCAAAACAAGATATCAATTGATGCAAGTGGTCCTCATGAACAAAAGGTTCGTCTCCTTGTATATTAAATACCAAACTGAATGTTTTATTTTGATTTTTCTCCCATAAATGGATCGCTTCAAGACACCTATCTGTTCCTGATATATGAGCTTTGTTAGTCATTATAGCATTACCGTTAAACCCTTTTACTTCATTCAAGATTCGTTGATCATCGGTTGCAACTAGTAGGTGGTCTAATACGTTTGCACAATTTTCATACACGTGCTGAATCATCGTTTTATCACCAATTTTCATTAGCGGCTTACCCTTTAATCTTGTGGAGTTAAATCTGGCAGGTATAATGCCTAAAATTGATGATCTTTCCGCTTTCATACTCCTAAATTAGTTATTTTTGATCGATGTCAATAGATAACGTTAAAAATTACATTAGTACCGTAAGAAGAGATTTTGCTGATAAACCCTTCTCGGAGGATATGGCATCTGATGATCCATTTCAGCAGTATGCAGTTTGGTTTCAAGAAGCAATGGATAGTCAAATATTAGATCCTTATGCAGCCTGTTTATCTACAGCAACAAAAGATGGTATAGTTTCATCTAGAATGCTATACATAAGAGGGGTCAATGATGATGGTTTTATCTTTTACACCAATTATAATTCAAATAAGGGGCAAGAAATAGACCAAAATAAACATGGTGCTCTTAATGTTTTTTGGGGGGAGTTAGAGCGTCAAATACGGATTGAAGGCAAAATTGAAAAAGTAAGTTCAGTTACCTCCGATCAATATTTTAATGCAAGGCCTAGGGCAAGTCAGCTTGGTGCTTGGGCATCCAATCAAAGTAAAATTTTAAAAGACAGAGGTGAGTTAACAGATAGACTGACTTATTATGAGCAAAAATTCAGCAATATGCCTGTTCCGAGGCCTCCGCACTGGGGAGGATTTTGCCTCATACCTATGAAAGTGGAGTTTTGGCAGGGCAGGCCAAGTAGGTTACACGATAGAATAGTATACAGTAGAAAAGAAACCACATGGGTAAAAAATCGTTTGTCTCCATAGCAGAAAACTATTTTAAACGTTACCCACATCTAGATTTATTTTGTTCAAAAAGTCCACATAATGGTCTAGAAATCATCATTGTAATTCCCATTTACAATGAAGAAAATGTGGTTTCTACTTTAGAATCTCTTTTTAGACAAAGTGATGCAATACACTTTAGTATTGAAATTATTGCTATTATCAATCATTCCATATCTGACGATCCTTTTATTAAAGACCACAATAATCAGACATTTACACTACTTAGTGAATTTGCCGAGTTGAATAATAGTGAAAGCATATGTCTTATTCCTTTTCTTGTGGGGGATCTAGCACATAAACATGCAGGCGTAGGGTGGGGTAGAAAAATTGGGATGGATCTAGCTTTAAAGCGATTTCTTCAGCTAAATAAAAATGGACTT
>NZMV01000060.1 GCA_002694645.1 Crocinitomicaceae bacterium
AAAATGACTACATTTTAACTTGTTTTCCTGGAAGTTAATTTCAGCACCCTCTCCTATTTCCCAAATATCATATTCATTACTACCTAGAACGAGCTCTTCTACAGAAGTCGTGATGTGATCTGAACTATGAACTCTGGATTGCAATCTAATTTTTCCGAAGTTGGTGGAATTTTCTCCCTGGTAAAGTAAATTTGTGGACAATCTGTTTTCATTTATTTCAAAAGCGGTTTGTATATTTTCTATTTGAAATTGGTTTGACAAACTATAATTATCAATCTCCGCAAATAACTCAAAGGAATTTGACTTGTTGTTCTTTTCACCTCTTATTACGATATCACCAAATACATTATCACCAATTCTAAACTTATCTGATTTGGTGTAGAGAGAAAGAACTGTGTCTTGACTATTGAAGTCTAGCTCTATTATGGAACCTTTTGCAAAACTAACGTGAGGAATGAAAATGGAAGAAAACTTATCGAAATCATTAAATTTAATAGTTATGTCGTATGTACGATCGTCCATATAATTATTAGATCTGTAAGAGTCGATTAAGTTTGGAGCATAAATTGAAGTTATAAATGAAAAATCTTCCATAATCTTATCGAAATTTATATTTCCATTTACTTCTGCTGTTAACATATCTGAACTTAGGTATATTTCTTTTTTTATCCCTTTTCCTTTACTTAGGAGTGATAAATCATTAAGTTTTATAGCTTCATTTTGATGTGTTACTGTGATGTCTTCGATAGCAACTTCTCCTATAAATTCATTTAGATTAAGACCAATTCCACTACACTTAGAATTAAAATTAAGCGTTAAATTTTCATATTGATCTGTCCAATTTAACGCATGTGGGTTAAGGCTTTTTACATCTATTGAAAAATTATACTTTGTTGGTTTTTGGTTAAGATCAAATAACCCCTTAAAAGTAGCGTTCACGTGTTGATCTTCCAATGCTAAAAAACCATCAAATGATTCATTTAAAAACATTCCATTTATCTGTATATTTTCATACTCGTATCCGTTATAATTGAAATTATTGACAAAACCTTCAACTTGTAAGTCAACTTGTTTATAATCAAATCCTTTACCTTTAAATTTCAATTCCCCATCAAAATCATTGATTCCCTCGTCCACATTTAGTATGTAACCTGAAAGATCATTTATTATTAATTCTCCTTGATAAAGCTTGTTAGTAGCATCAACCGAAACAATGCCATTTATTTGACCTAAATTAGAAAGTATGGAAACTTTACTATCCAATTCATTTAATGTGCCATTTAAAATTAAATTTACATCTATCCTACTAAGCTTATCTAAATTTGAGGGTAAAGTAAACTTAGTGTAATTGGTTCCCTTTCTAACAAGAATTTGACTTAAACTTATATTATCTAAAAGTCCATCTTTGAGTTCTAAATTCAAGGTTGACAAGGGGAAATTGTCTAAATTTCGTTCAAAGGTAAAATCTCCTACTAATGGTTTTGTTGTGCCTGTTTGAATGACAAAATCTTTTAAAGAAAATAAACTTTTATTCCCTTCAATGTTAGTAGATAACTGAAGAACACTGTCCATAAAAATCGGGACTGGATAGAAATGAACTAGATCTGATAAACTTAAATTTCCATCTAGGGAATCCAATAGATAAACAATATCACTGGAATCATTGGGCTTTAAATCATATGTGAAAGAAGCTAAATTAAGGTGACTTTTTTGTGTTTTTAATTCAATATTTTCTACAGAGACATTATTATAATCTAAATTAAATTCACAAATTAAATCTCTAACATCAATAGTGTTATCAAGTAAAAAAGATAGTTTATTACTTGGTAAAAATAGTCCTTTGTTTGAAATAGAAAATTGATTAAATGATCCATTTAGATTAACTAAATTAAAATATTGATAATCAAACGTTTTAATATTATTATTATAACCTAAAATACGGTGATTAAAGATACAATTTATAAACTCCAGATTTTCTATCAACACATTGTAATTAGATGTGATATCGGTTACATTTTGGTTCTTTTTAAATAACAATTGGAAGTTATATTTATCCTCTCCCTCGTCTTTAAATAAATTTATCGTAGCATTTTCCAATTTTACTTGTTGGATTACAAACTGGTTTTGAAAAAAATCCAAATCACCTAATTTTAGCTGTAATTCTGGGATATAAGCAGTAGTATCGCCATCATTTTCAATTAGCAATACATCAAAAATATGAATATGACTTAAGTCATGGATTGAAAACTGGCTTATACTTATTTGCTCGGACCACTCTGTTCCTAATGAACTAATTATCTTTTTTCCTACATAATCTTGAAACAAACCCATTCTAAGGAAAAACAAAAGAACGATTGAAATAAATACGACTATTTCCAACACATTAAAAATGATTGTGGTAATTTTATAAAGCGTATTTATTAGTTTAATTTTCATTTAAATTGAAAAAAAACAAAGATAGTATCATTCTTGGCATTGAATCGAGTTGTGACGACACTTCAGCAGCTATTCTAAAAAACGGTATATTATTATCTAACGTCACTGCAAATCAAAAAGTTCACGAAAAGTACGGTGGTGTAGTTCCTGAATTAGCTTCTAGGGCACATCAAGAAAATATTGTCCCAACGGTGGAAACTGCCATAAAAGAAGCTCATATTGAACTNAATGACCTCACTTCAATTGCATTTACNAAAGGTCCTGGACTACTTGGTTCCCTATTAGTAGGTACCTCTTTTGCCAAATCATTAAGTATGTCTCTTGATATTCCTTTACTAGAAGTTCATCACATGAAAGCACATGTGCATGCACACTTTATTAAAGAGAAAGAAGTGGATTATTTTCCACCGTCATTCCCTTTTTTATGTTTGACTGTTTCTGGTGGTCATACCCAAATTGTAGTAGTGAAAAACCCTTTGGACATGGAAATTATAGGCCAAACCATAGACGATGCTATTGGTGAAGCATTTGATAAGGCAGGGAAATTACTAGGGTTGGGTTATCCNGCAGGACCATTAATTGATCATTATGCCAAGANCAGTACAAAGCAAAAATATCACTTTACATTTCCGAAAGTTTCCGGCCTGAACTATAGCTTTAGTGGACTAAAAACCCAATTTCTTTACTTTCTGAACAAAGAAAGAAACAAAAATCCTCTATTTATTAAACAAGAACTAAATGATATTTGCGCCTCCTATCAGTCTCATCTTATAGATTATTTACTAGTTAAATTTAAGCTTGCTTTAGAAATGTACCCTTGTAAAGATATTGCTATTGCTGGTGGAGTTTCAGCCAACACCCATTTAAGAGAAAAATTTACAAAGCTAGGCGTTCAAAAGGGGCTCAATGTACATATACCCAAGATGGATTTTTGCACGGATAATGCTGCCATGATAGCCATGAGTGGATTTTTTCTAGAAAAAGAAGGGATTTTTTCTGATTTGTCNGTCAGCGCAAAAGCAAGACTTAGGATGTAACTGCCTTTAATCGTTTCTTATTATACCAAGCCATAATAATAATACCAAAGATTGAGAAGATAGTAATCCAAGCCCATAGAGGAAATGCAGGTGTCTCTCCTCTTGCATAACTATGCAATCCTTTTGATAGGTAGTAATTAACTCCAATAAAAGTCATTAAAACACTAGAGAATGAAAGTATTGAAGCAACATTAAATATAAACTTGCTTTTAAGCCCTGGTATTAACCTTAAGTGCAATACCACTGCATACGTTAAAACTATCACTAAAGCCCAAGTTTCTTTTGCATCCCAACCCCAATATCTTCCCCAAGATTCATTAGCCCAAATTCCTCCCAAAAATGTTCCTATGGTGGCAAGGGCGAGACCTATAGTTAATGTCATTTCATTTACATAGGTCAATTCAGAAATGATCGTTTTCAAGTTTTTGCTTCCTGATTTCAAGAATAGATAATTACATACATTGATTAATCCTAAGATAAACCCCAGTCCTAGAAAACCATAGCTAATAGTTATGCAAGCCACGTGTATCATCAACCAATATGATTTTAGTACAGGCTGAAGATTGGTTAGCTGTGGATCAAAGCTGCTATGCCCTGCCGTCATTAGTATGAAAAATGCAAGTAATGAAGTTCCTGCCAAAGTGATTTTAGAACTCCTAATGAACAAGAAACCAGCTAAAACTGTACCCCATGAAATAAATGTGAGAGCCTCATAGCCATTACTCCAAGGAGCGTGATCTGTGATTTTCCATCTAAGTCCAAGAGCATACGTATGCATAACAAATANGGCAAATAATGAAATTATAGATATCCATAAAAAAGTATTGACTATNTTAAAAATTCTCTTGGTCTTATCTGAAATTAAAGAATGCCAGAAGGAGAAGAGTAATAGGAAAATGGCCAAATAGCCATAATAGTCCTTTATTTTAATAAATAGGTTTGATTTATTGTAAGATATCTCATCTTTAATCTCGCTCATATTCATGAGCAAATCCTCAGGTGAAATTTTNATCTGGTATGATTTTATGAAATTCAATAACTCCTGCGCTGTACTATAATCATTAGAGTTTTTCGCCTCAGCTAATTCCATGATATAAGATCTGAATATTCTTGAAAGTGAAATGGTTGATAAATGCTCATCCGTAGAGTCTATGGNCTGTTTTGCATATTNATCTTTCCAATTAACCCATTTGTTATTTTGATCACCTGAAATGGGAAATATATTTAAAATAAGACCATTCATTGATTGAAGAGCAATATTCATTCTTTCATTGGCTTTNATGAGTTCTTTATCNAATACATTCTTATCAATATCTTTCTTTGCAAAAGAGTTTTGAAGCTGTAGCGCAAGTTTTTCGGATCCATCCTCATTAAAAAAGTCAGCTACAGAGGCATATTTACCTGAAATNCCTAANGAATCTGCTACCCCAGTACTTTTTTTGATGTATATAATTTTTTGATTAATCCAATACTTTTTATCCACCATGAAATCTGCAAAAATTTGAATAGGAGTTAGTTCGANACCATCAGAAGTGGTAATACTACTTTTCTTGGATATCTTATGAATTACATCATAGGCTAACGTGTGAGTCGGTTGAATTCGCCCCTCAAAAGTTTGAGTTAATAATATTCCTAAAGAATCTGCTTGACTTGCAGGAATAGGTTTGTAATCAACGGTATCATTGGCATAAAACATGGGGCTAAAAAAGNTAAAGAGGACNAATGAAGCCATTAATTTTTGTCTNCGGTTTCTCATCTTGATTACCTTTTTCCGAATATCTACAAATCTAGATGAGGGATTAAATAAAGTTCCCAAAAGACCTAATGCCAAAAGAAAATAACCCACGTATGTAATCCATGTTCCCCAAAAGTCATGATTTACTGAAAGAATAGTAATATCTGGATCTAAACCCGCTTTTTTTGATTGGTCATCAGACCAATCATAACTAGATTGAAAGAAACGATAACCACCATAATCCACTACATTGTTCATGAATATATTGTGAGAGGAAGAGTAATCATTCTTTGAATCGTTAATCGTGATATCACTTTCGTAACTACTAGGACTATCAGAGCCAGGATATTTTAACAATCTAAAATCATCTAATGTTACATCGAATGGCACATCAATTTCCTTAGAACCATATCCAATTGAAAAGAACAAATTATCACACTTAAGTAAAGAAGAAGTAGGTCTAATACCAGCCTTTCCGATCATGTAATCCTGAGATAATTCACCATTCACTGCAACTTGTACTAAATGTGCGTCTGGCAAATCACTGTTGTCTGTAGATACCCATTCCAATTTTGCTCTTTTTTCAATGCTGTTAATCATGATCTGCTGACCTAAAAATGAAAGCAAATTTCGCTCTGCCACATCATGGACTTGCATAGGGGTAAGGGAATCTTGAGGAAGCTGATCCATGCCTCTTTGTCTATCTTCAACTGTTAAAGTTGACATGTCAAGTCTTTGGATTTCAAATGGAGCATATACTTTTAAACTGTCATTTTGAAAATAAAAACGAATAGCATCTTCTCTTTCGTTGTTGTTCAATGAAAAAGGAATTCCCATCATTTCTTCTACCTTCCCATCCTCCAAGTACAAATTTTCACGGCCTGGTAAGATAAGATGAAGATACAAGGACCCAGAAGGCACATCAGTTAAAAATTTTTTTTCCGCATTTACAATTCGATTTAACACTTTCACATCTACTTGTCCTTTGTTAGGGAAATCGAAGGAGACAGATGGATATGATGTATTAACAGCAGAGAAATAGTGTTGCTGATCCACTAAATATTGGTTCACCTCATCGTGCACTGCAACTTGTAAATAGGGTTCTGAAGAGAATATTTGTTGAGATGAAGTGTTTTCTTGTATTAGCATAACACCCTCAAAACCAATATACCTAGTTACGAACGCACCAATCAAAGTGATGATGAATCCAATATGCAACATTAAA
>NZMV01000061.1 GCA_002694645.1 Crocinitomicaceae bacterium
AGCTGCTTGAGTTGCATTATACATATCTTGGCTAGCTGCTTGAAAAGCCGTATTGAGTTTTTCCATTGATGAATCAATCAAGGCAAGATCTTTAGAAGCATGAGCAGTTTTTAGTTCAGCTAATGCCTCTTCAATTGGTTTTTTCTTTTCATCAGGAATTTTCTCACCATATTCTTTGAGTTGCTTTTCTGTCTGAAAAATCAAACTGTCAGCAGCATTAACTTTCTCTACTTCTTCCTTCTTTTTGTTATCTGCGTCAGCATTAGCCTCTGCCTCTTTCTTCATCTTTTCAATTTCCTCTTCAGAAAGTCCAGATGATGCTTCAATTCTTATTGACTGTTCCTTATTAGTCGCTTTATCAATGGCTTTTACATTAATAATTCCGTTTGCGTCAATATCAAAAGCTACTTCAATTTGAGGCACACCTCTTGGTGAAGGAGGAATTCCATCTAGGTGAAATCTTCCAATAGTTTTATTATCAGCAGCCATTGACCTCTCTCCCTGTAAAACATGTATCTCTACTGAAGGTTGGTTGTCTGCAGCAGTTGAAAATACTTGAGATTTTTGAGTAGGAATCGTTGTATTGGAGTCAATTAACTTCGTGAAGACACCTCCCATGGTTTCAATACCAAGAGATAGAGGGGTAACATCTAATAATAAGACATCTTTTACTTCACCTGTTAATACACCACCTTGAATGGCAGCGCCTAATGAAACTACCTCATCAGGATTTACTCCTTTTGAAGGAGCTTTACCAAAAAATTGCTGAACAGCCTCTTGTATAGCGGGTATTCTAGTTGAACCTCCCACTAAAATAACCTCATCAATATCTGAAGTGGATAAACCAGCACTCTTAAGAGCAGATTTACAGGGATCAATTGTTCTCTTAACAAGGTCGTCAATTAATTGTTCAAATTTTGCTTTTGTTAAAGACCTAACAAGGTGTTTTGGAACACCATCAACTGGCATTATGTACGGTAAATTAATTTCAGTTGAAGCAGAGGAGGATAATTCAATTTTAGCCTTTTCTGCAGCTTCTTTTAATCGCTGAAGAGCCATAGGNTCTTTCTTCAAATCAAGACCTTCATCTTTTTTAAATTCGTCTGCTAACCAATCAATTATTTTTTGATCTACATCATCACCTCCTAAATGGGTATCACCATCTGTAGACAATACTTCAAAAACTCCATCACCTANTTCTAATATGGATACATCATGNGTTCCACCTCCAAAGTCAAAAACAACTATTTTCATGTCTTTACCTGACTTATCTAGCCCATAAGCAAGAGCTGCAGCAGTAGGTTCGTTGATAATTCTTTCTACTTTCAAACCCGCAATTTCTCCAGCTTCTTTTGTAGCCTGTCTTTGAGCATCNTTAAAATATGCTGGAACAGTAACTACAGCTTCACTAACTTCTTGTCCTAAAAAATCTTCTGCAGTCTTTTTCATTTTCTGAAGTACCATCGCAGAAATTTCTTGAGGAGAATAATTTCTATCGTTTATTTGTATTCTAGGAGTATTGTTTTCTCCCTTAATTACNTTGTAAGGAACACGATCAACCTCTTTTTTGACTTCATCAAATCTNCAACCCATGAATCTTTTTATAGAATAAATGGTGTTAGTTGGATTTGTAATAGCTTGTCTTTTAGCTGGATCACCCACTTTACGCTCGCCTCCATCTACAAAAGCCACTACAGAGGGTGTGGTTCTTTTACCCTCGCTGTTTGGGATAACCACTGGTTCGTTACCTTCCATAACGCTTACACAAGAATTGGTAGTCCCTAAATCAATACCTATAATTTTTCCCATTTTGAAATATTTATTTGATAACATAATATCAAAGCTTGTGCCATCAAAATAAAATCAAANTAGGAAGTGGAATTGTCAGGTACTACCCGGAAAACTGACAAAAAAAACTGACATTAAGGCAGAATTATCGATTTGACACCCAATTTGTTGGAGCTGAGGGTAAATAATAGTCGTTTATCTTATCTTTCTTNTCTAACAACGCCACAGTAGCTAAGGCTGCNTCTAGCATCTCTAAAGATGGATCAAGTACCTTTGGGTCGCTGAAATAAAGCTTTACAAACCTAGTATCGTATTTACCCGATCTAAAACTTTCATGTTTTAGTGCAAAATCACAAAAAGGTAAAGTAGTTTTAACTCCCACAATNTCATAATCTTCAATTGCTTCAATCATTCGCTGAATGGCCTTTTCTCTAGTAGAATCATGTACTATCAGTTTGGCAATCATAGGATCATAAAATATTGGTATTTCCATATGTTGCTCTAATGCATCATCTACCCTAACATGATCGCCCGTGGGTATAGAATAGACATCAACAGTTCCAATATCTGGAAGAAAATCATTGGNAGGGTCTTCAGCATAAACTCTTATTTCAATCGCATGACCATTGATTTTTAAATCTTCCTGAGCAAAACTTAATTTTTCTCCTTCAGCTATCTTAATTTGTTGCTCAACNAAATCAAGTCCTGTAATTAATTCTGTCACTGGGTGCTCTACTTGTAATCTTGTNTTCATTTCGAGAAAATAAAACGAATCATTTTCATAAATAAATTCTACTGTACCAGCACCATAATAATCACATGACCTTGCCACATCACAAGCTGCTTTCCCCATTTCAGCTCTTAATTTTTCTGAAAGCACAGATGAAGGTGCTTCCTCGATAACCTTTTGATGTCTTCTTTGGATCGAACAATCTCTTTCAAACAAATGAACTACATTACCATGTTGATCAGCTAATATTTGAATTTCAATGTGTCTTGGTTCTGTTATGTATTTTTCAATGAAAACAGCACCATTTCCAAAAGCATTTTTCGCTTCACTNACCGCTCTTTTCATTTGATTTTCAAATTCGCTGTCGTTTTCCACAATTCTCATCCCTTTTCCTCCACCTCCAGCAGCTGCTTTAATAAGAATGGGATAACCGATTTGCTTTGCTACTTTTTTGGCCTTATTTACATCAGTCACCTCTTCATTTAACCCTGGAACCATAGGTATATCATAAGCTAAAACTGCCTTTTTAGCAGATAATTTATCACCCATAATTTCGATGGATTTTCCAGATGGCCCGATAAATTTTATCCCTGCATCAATCACTTTTTGAGCAAATGAAGAATTCTCTGACAAAAAACCATAGCCTGGGTGTATACCATCTACATTTAAATTTTTAGNTACTTCTATGATTTCATCTTGCTTTAAATAGCTTTCGGAAGATGGCGGTGGTCCAATAAGAACACTTTGGTCTGCAAATTTCACAAATGGAGCACTCTTATCTGCTTCAGAATAAATAGCAACTGTACTTATGCCTAACTTTTTACATGTTTTCATGATCCTAAGGGCTATTTCACCCCTATTTGCCACTAAGATCTTAGTTATCTTCTCCATAAGTTGATTTATATGTATTTAGTAAAAGAGACGCTATAGTCATGGGACCAACTCCTCCAGGCACTGGTGTAATATAGGATGTTTTTGGGGCTACATTATCAAAGTCCACATCTCCAATTAATCTAAAACCATTCTTTTTTGTTTCATCATTAATTCGATGTATACCCACATCAATAATTACAGCANCCTCTTTTACCATATCTTCNGTCAAAAACAAAGGTCTTCCTATAGCCACTACAATTATATCTGCAGATTTACAAATTCTAGGTAGATCTTTTGTCCTACTATGTGCAAGCGTTACTGTGGCATTACCTGTTTTGCTTTTTCTAGAGAGCAATATACTAACTGGTGTTCCTACAATGCTACTTCTTCCAATTACAACACAATTTTTACCCTCCGTTTCTACATCATATCTTTTTAACAATTCAATAATTCCGTTTGGTGTAGCNGGTAAAAAGGCTGGTAAACCTAATGTCATGTTTCCTACGTTCATCGGGTGAAACCCATCCACATCTTTTTTGGGGTCAATAGCCAACGTAACTTTAGACTCATCTATGTGGTCAGGCAAAGGTAATTGGACAATAAACCCATCCACATCATGATCTACATTTAAATGATGTATCTTATTAAGCAATTTATCCTCTGAAATAGTTGACTCTAATTTAATAAGCGTAGATTTAAAACCTATTCGNTCACATGCTTTAACTTTTGCATTTACATAGGTTTGACTTGGACCATCATCTCCGACCAAAATAGCTGCAAGATGAGGTCTTTTTAANCCTTTACCCACCTTTTCTTTGACCATTTGAGCAAGTTCTTGCTGAATTGTTAGTGATGTTTTTTTTCCATCAAGAATTTTCATAAACTGTATTGTTACATTGGCATTCTACCGCCCATTCTTTTAAATTGCTTCATCATATTCATCATATTCTGCTTATTACTCATCAATTTCATCATTTTTTTTGTTTGATTAAATTGCTTCAGTAATTTATTTACTTCATTTAAATCATTTCCACTGCCACCTGCTATCCTCTTTTTACGTTGCATATTTATGATATCTGGATTTTCTCTTTCCACAGGAGTCATAGAATCAATCATGGCTAAAATAGGNACAAATGTTTCTTCATCAACTTCATTGCCTTGCATTGCTTTTTTCATTCCAGGAATCATTCCTGCAATATCTTTCATACCNCCCATTTTTTTTATTTGATTAATTTGATCTTTAAAATCGTTAAAATCAAACTTATTTTTCTTGATCTTTCTGTGTAATTTTTTAGCTTCTTCTTCGTCAAATTGCTCTTGAGCTCTTTCTACCAAAGAAACAACATCTCCCATACCAAGAATACGATCAGCCATACGACTTGGATGAAAAACATCAAGTGCTTCCATCTTTTCTCCAGTCCCAATAAATTTAATCGGCTTATTTACTACTGACTTGATAGACAAGGCTGCACCCCCTCTCGTATCTCCATCTAACTTGGTTAAAACTACACCGTCAAAGTCAACTTTTTCATTGAAAGCCTTTGCCGTATTTACCGCATCTTGACCCGTCATAGAATCTACCACAAACAAGGTTTCAGATGGATTAATTCCTTTTTTAATCTGGTAAATTTCGTCCATCATTTCTTGATCTACTGCAAGGCGACCAGCCGTATCGACTATTACTAAGTTATGACCATTACTTTTAGCAAACTGAATACCATCTTTAGCAATCTTAACCGGATCTTTTGTTTCCTTATCTGAATACACAGTAACACCAATACCATCACCAACCACGTGAAGTTGATCAATAGCAGCTGGCCTGTACACATCACATGCGACTAGCAGAGGATTTTTTCCTTTTTTTGATTTTAAATATTTAGCTAATTTTCCTGAAAATGTAGTTTTACCAGAACCTTGCAATCCAGACATCAATACAACCGCAGGACTACCTGTAANATTTAGCTCTGATGTATCGCTTCCCATCAGATTAGTAAGCTCTTCATGGGTAATTTTAATTAGTAATTGACCTGGAGAAATACTTGTCAGCACGTTTTGACCTAGTGCTTTTTCCTTAATATTCTGAGTAAAAGTTTTAGCAGTTTTAAAACTNACATCTGCTTCCAACAAAGCACGTCTTACTTCTTTTAACGTCTCCGCTACATTAATTTCGGTAATCTGGCCATGTCCTTTTAAGACTTTAAACGCTCTTTCTAACTTATCGGATAAATTGTCAAACATAATNTTTGCTTATGTTGACAAATATAGAAATGAATATGAGCATTAAATATATTTACACTAGATTTCCAACAAATGAACCTAGTAAGCATTATAATTCCATTTAAAAATCCTGGTAAATACTTTAAACCTTGCTTAGAATCAATAAGGAATCAATCATATCAAAATATTGAAGTCCTTATGATCGATGATCANAGCANTTATGATGACGCAGAAGTGGCAAGAATGGCACAGATAAAAGATAAAAGATTTCAATTGTATCGCTCAAATGGGCCAGGAATAATTAATGCATTACAAACTGGACTTAATCTAGCAAAAGGTGAATTCATATCAAGGATGGATGCAGATGATTTAATGACAAAAGACAAGATAGAACTTATGCGAAGTGCACTTCTAAAATCNAATCAAAAATCAGTTTGCACAGCACTTGTNTCCTATTTTGCATCNGAAAAAAGCATACAAGAAGGATTCATAAAATATGAAAACTGGCTAAATAAGTTAACTACTGAAGAGTCAAACTTTACTCAAATTTACAAGGAATGTACCATCCCTTCCCCTTGCTGGATGGCAAGGAAATTAGATATAGAAAATATTGGAGGATTTAAATGCCTTACCTATCCTGAAGATTATGACTTGGCATTTAAAATGTACTACTCAAAATTTAAAATTATTTCTGTAAAGAAAGTTTTACACCACTGGAGNGATCACCCAAATAGAATTTCTAGAACTAGTGAAACTTATAAAATGGAAAATTTTACTCCNCTAAAACTNAAATATTTTCTTGACTATGAGATAAAACATGAACATGTCATTTTATGGGGNGCTGGAAAAAAAGCTAAACGTATAGCTAAACAACTATTAGAAAAAAAAGTTCACTTTGATTGGATAACCGAGAACACAAATAAAATAGGCAAGTCCATTTATGGAAAACTCGTCCANGATTTAAGCAGACTTAAAGATGAAAATCAAAAAGTTATTATTTGTGCAATTAGTCAAATAGGATTTGAAACACCAAGGAATTCAAATTTCAACAGGTTTATNTCATTTTACTAATTAATCACTCTAATTTGAGGATATCATAAGTTATTGTATAAATTTGAGTATGGGGANAAAAANAATTCCAATAAGTATATTGATTTTTGTTTGTTTTTTCATTACTAGTTGNAANAATGACAACAGATTAANANAAGGTAAAATNGAATATAAAATTANCTATCCATGTTTAGAAGAATCTAACAATCCNATGAGGATGTTTCTTCCAAAAAAAATGGTTACTACATTTAAAAATCATTGTTACAAAAATGAATTTATTTTTTCGGCAGATAATTTCAAATTGGAATTA
>NZMV01000062.1 GCA_002694645.1 Crocinitomicaceae bacterium
ATTTAGCATGGATGATATTGCTGTGGTAACTCAAAATGATTCCGCAGCCTTAGATGCTTGCTCATTGATAAATGTTGTACCAAACCCATATTATGCTTACTCTAACTATGAGTTTGATAAGTTAGATAATGTAGTTAAGATTGTTAATCTCCCTGATGTGTGTAACGTGAACATTTATACAGTAAATGGTACGCTGGTAAGGTCCTATAAAAAAGATAGCCCTTCTACTTCTATAGATTGGGATTTAAAGAATTACAAAAGAATACCAGTTGCGAGTGGTGTGTATTTAATTCACGTTGAGGTGCCAGGTATTTGTGAAAGAGTAGTAAAATGGTTTGGAGTTGTAAGACCTCCGGATTTAGATGAATTCTAAAAAAATAAATATGAAGTTTTTTAAAATATCAATTTGTGTAATTGCTGTCTTTTTTTCCAGTGCAATATTTGCTGGGAATGAAGACAGAGCTGGATCTGCCGGTGCAACTGATTTATTGGTAAATCCTTGGGCTAGAAGCTCCGCTTGGGGTTCTGCAGGNATTTCTTCAGTGAATGGNNTAGAAGGCATTTTCTTAAATGTAGCAGGCTTGGCGTACGCTGANCAGACAGAAATTCAATTCGCCAGAACCAATTGGATGGGAAATATNAGTGGAATTGGATTAAATGCGGCAGGTTTTGCGCAAAGAGTTGGAGAAGCNGGAGTTTTAGGTGTATCATTCGTGAGNATGAATTACGGTGATATTGAAATTACAACTACCGAACTACCTGAAGGTGGCATCGGCTATTTTAATCCTAGCTCAATCAATCTTACCCTTTCCTATGCTAAAAAATTCTCTTCCTCAATTAGTGGAGGTATGAACCTTAAAATTGTATCTCAGTCTATTTCCAATGTGGGTGCTCAGGGAGTTGCTATTGATGCGGGAATTCGATATGTNACAGGTGAACAAGANAATATCAAATTTGCNATAAGTTTAAAAAATGTAGGTCCACCAATGAGTTTTTCAGGTGATGGGTTANCATTAGATATACTAAATCCTTCTACTTCCNTATCCATTGGAATGGTNCAACGTTCAAGTAGTTTTGAATTGCCGTCTCAANTNTGTATTGGTACCTCATACGACTTTATTTTTTCCGAAAACAGCATAATTACTGCTGCAGGATCTTTTTCTGCTAATTCGTTCTCTAGAGACCAATTTCACTTTGGATTGAATTGGAAAGTGAAAACTGAAAAAGCAAGCTTTGGTTTAATGGGAGGCTTTGTTTACGAACAAGGCATNTTTGATAGCAATGAGATGGCTACAGCTCTTTCTGGTCCATGTGGTGGTTTTTCTTTTGATTTCCCATTTGGAGACTCTGGTTCAAATTTAGGTTTAAACTATGCCTATCGTCAATCTGTATTAGGCGGTATTCACACAGTAGGTGGAAGAATAAACATAGGAAACTAAATATTGGTGATCTGACGCCTGTTAAGGTCAATCAATTTTTATATATTTGTACTTATATTTAATCTATTGAATCCGTTTNTAGCGGATTCTTTTTTTTTAAACGTTGCTATGTCAGANATTAGTTATTATACCCAAGAAGGGTTAGATAGATTGAAAGGTGAAATCAAAGAGNTAGAGTCGGTNGAGAGACCTAAAATTTCACAACAGATTGCAGAAGCTAGAGATAAAGGAGATCTTTCCGAAAATGCGGAATATGATGCTGCAAAAGAAGCTCAAGGGTTATTAGAGGCCAGAATAGCGAAGCTTAAAAACAAGTTAGCCAATGCTAGGTTGATCGATGATAGTGATATTGACAGCAGTAAAGTATTTATTCTTTCTACGGTAAAAATTAGAAACGTACAAAATAAGATGGAAGTTTCGTATACCATTGTAGCTGAAAATGAAGCCGACTTGAAAGCTAGAAAAATCTCCGTTGATTCACCTATTGGAAAAGGTTTATTAGGGAAATCAGTTGGAGAAATTGCGGATATACAAACTCCATCAGGCATCATGAAATTTGAAGTGGTTTCTATTGAGAGATGATGTCCGATAGTATTTTCACAAAAATAATTAAGGGCGAAATACCTTGTTATAAAATTGCAGAAGATGATCGTTTTATCGCTTTTTTGGACGTATTTCCCATTAAAAAAGGACATACCCTGGTTGTTCCTAAAGTACAAATTGATTACTTATTTGATCTTGATGACAGTCTACTATCAGATCTAATGATCTTCGCAAAAAAAGTTTCTCAAAAAATGCAAAGTGCTATATCTTGTGAAAGGATTGGAATTGCTGTGATTGGATTAGAAGTGCCGCACGCTCATATTCATTTAGTCCCTTTGGATACCGTTGGAGATATTGACTTTAGTCAACCTAAACTACAGCTTTCAGCCAAGGAAATGACTGAAATTGCAGATTCAATTCGNATTAATTAATCCTTTTTTTATTCTTAGTTGCAAAATCTTTCCAACTTGTATAGGATGCTTTTTCCTTATATTGATATTGAAAATGATGACAAACAGCGACCGCAATACCATCTGTAGCGTCAAGTTCTTTAGGTAATACATTAAGTTTTAAAATGGATTGAATCATGGCAGCCACTTGTTCTTTGCTGGAATTTCCATTTCCTGTGATGGCCTGCTTTACTTTTCTAGGTGAATATTCCACAATAGGAAGATCTTTCACTAATGCTGCTGCCATGGCCACTCCCTGTGCTCTCCCAAGTTTCAGCATGGACTGTACATTTTTTCCAAAAAATGGAGCTTCAATAGCTACTTCGTCTGGCAAATATTCTTCTACAATATGCGTAATACTTTCAAAGATCTTTTTTAATTTAAGTTGATGATTTTCAAGTTTAGACATTCTTAAAATACCAGTACTAATTAAGTTTAATTGTTTATTTTGTATTCCAATTAATCCGTATCCAAGTATGTTAGTGCCCGGGTCAATACCAAGAATTATTTTATCAAAATCTTCCAATAAATTAGGGACTATCTTTAAGTTATTCTATAAAAATACTTTTTTTATTTCACTAGCGGTTTTCGCATTAGCAATTTACTTCCTTTATCACAACATCGTTAACTACCCTAATATAATGGAGTTATGGCATTTATTTTTATCAGCTCAACCACAAATGGTTTTAGTTGCCATTATTTTATTGCAATTTGTGAACTGGTTAGTAGAGGCTTTTAAATTTAAAGTGCTTTTACAAACACCTGAAAAGCCTAAAATTCAATTGATAATAAAAGCTATTTATATTGGAAACTTTACTGCTCTTTTAACTCCAGAGAGAATAGGTAATTTTGTAGGAAGATCATGGGTTTTAAAGTCTATAAAAAAAGATACTATAGTTTCTACCATTTTAGGAAACTACGTTCAGTTCTGCATCACTATTGTCATTGCTTTTATTTCTTTATTGTTGTTGAGCCAACATACTCAAATCCCCTATCATCTCCCAAATGAAAATTTCATCATCTTAGTTTACTTTATATTCTCCATAATTTTAATAATCTCATTTATTCATTTAAAATGGGTTACCATGTTTAGTAAGGTTACTTATTTAAATTCATGGTTTCAAAGCATATATAAACTCGTTGAACTAACAAATAGAAAAAAAGTACAAGTTATTTGTCTTTCCTTTTTGAGGTACATGATTTTTGTTTTTCAGTTCTACATAATGAGTATAGCTTTTGGTTTACCACTTGACTTTTATTCCATATTTATCATTGTTGGTGTAATGTTTGGCGTAGTAACCTTAATACCATCCTTAATACCCGGGAATCTTGGCACAAAAGAAGCTTTTTTAATGATTCTTTTGGGTTCTGGACCAATGGGAGTTAAATTTTCTATTATATCTTTTTCAATATGGACAATCAATGTGGGATTTTCGGCTCTTATTGGGGCAGGTTTTAATATAGTAAGACATAAAAATTGATATTAATTGGTTATATTATTCTTTTTGCTTATGTATCCATAATTGGGGCTGCATGTTTGGGTTTCATAAAAGGAATCAAGCATCAACATGTAAAAGCAGGTTCAGATTTTTCCATCGTTATAGCTTTTCGAAATGAAGAAGAACGGATAGATGATTTGTTGCTTTCGCTTGAAAAAAGTGATTTAGAACAAGTGAATCTTGATGAGGTGATTTTTGTTAATGATCACTCTTTGGATCGTACGGTTGAGAAAATAAAAAGGTGGAGTAATCATAATAAATTCAAAGTTAGAATAGCACATCTCAATCACGATGTTGGTAAAAAGAAAGCAATTGATTTAGGAATAAAACAGGTATTATCAACATACGTCCTAATATTAGATGCAGATGTTCAATTTGATGCAAAGTTTTTATTTAAAATGTCTCAAACTTTGGATGCCAACCGTAGTCTAATAATCTTACCCGTCATAGAAAAGAATGGAATTATATTTTCTAGAATTGCATCACATGCTCTAACGGTCCTTTCTCTTGGACTGGCTAGTCTTGGATTTCCCATTAATGTGAATGGCGCTGCATTAGTATTTAAAAGGGAGGAATATATTAGACTAGAGCCATTAAAAAACAATTTCAAGATAAGTTCTGGAGATGATATGTTCATTTTAAAAGCATTTTTAAAATCTAAAGAGAGTGTAATTAAACCTTTTGTGAGTAAAGGAATTCATGTGCTAACAGATGGCCCAAAAAATATATCGGAATTTATTTCAAGGGGAGTAAGGTGGTCAAGTAAGATGAACCTTATAAAATTACCTCTAATTAATTTGATTGGAATATTTATTCTTTTATGTAATCTATATGTTTTTTACTTTATCTTTTTTAATAACCCTTTAGGTGCTGCATCTTTACTCTGGATAAGTATTAAATTTGCCTCGGACTTGATGACTCTTTATTTTTCTTTTTACTTATACGACAAAAGAGCAATTACCATTTTTGCCATCCCAATGTTTTTAATATATCCATTGTATCTACTAACAGTTTTAATTTTGAATTTACTTCGGGTCAAGATGAATTGGAAAGATAGACCAGTATTAACCCCAAAATCAATTTGATGGAATTTGATAAATCATTTTCTTTTATTAAGTATTTATATAAAAATCCACTATTTGGTTTTGCATTAGTCATCATATTTACGGCTTTATTAGTAAGTATTTTAGGGGCTAATATCCGTCCAGATGGAACATTACATTCAAATACTCAAATCCCACAAATTTCTAGATTAAATCCTGGAACCACTATTTCTTTTTTAAAAGTTAGAAAAAATAAAGAGGTACAAAAAAGCAATTTTTTCGAGAGATTATTTTTTGGTGGCCAAGAATCATTTTTCATTTTTGTTCCTTATGATAAATGTGAATTAAAAGATAATTATGTACTTCTACAAGAGTACGATATGAACAGAAATGAANCTGATTATGTGCCAAATACATTAACATTTTCTTTTGAAGATATAGTANTCAATTTAAATGATCAAGCTANTACTAATCCTGAGGGGATTAAGGATTTAGTATTGTCTAACCACTTAGTTGAGAAAACATTTTTTTTAGGTACAGATAAACATGGAAGAGATTTACTTTCAAGATTAATGGCCGGTACTATTATTTCATTATCAATAGGACTAATATCTGTTCTTATTTCATTTTTTTTGGGCCTTACTCTTGGAGCTATTTCNGGGTATTACGGGGGTAGGACAGATGATATCATACTNTGGTTTATCAATGTGGTTTGGTCNATTCCCGCTTTATTACTCATTATTTCATTAACATTGATTTTAGGTAAAGGGTATGCAACTGTTTTCGTTGCAGTAGGTTTAACCATGTGGGTGGAATTAGCTCGAGTGGTTAGAGGACAAGTCATCGCAATAAGAGAGATGGATTACGTAATTGCAGGAAAGATTCTGGGATTTTCAAATATGAGAATCATATTCAAACACATTATCCCAAATTTACTAGACCCTGTGATCGTGATCTGCGCTTCAAATTTTGCAACTGCTATTTTAATTGAAGCAGGTTTAAGTTTTTTGGGTATAGGCGTTCAGGTCCCTATGCCTTCCTGGGGTTCTATAATAGATCAACATAAAGAATACATAATTCACGCAGAAAAATCTTTTCTGGCCATTATTCCAGGACTATTGATTATTTCTCTTGTGTTTTCATTTATGATTTTGGGCCATCATTTAAGAAGTGTTTTGGGNAGAAAAGCAAGTGCTGATATCTGGAAGGAACAGTTAAAAGGAGCACCAGCTGATTCGATTTAAGTGATTTTCTTTAGTTCTGCTAACAGTACATTTTCTTCTAACAAGCCAGATTTTCTCCATTTTATTTCATTGCTCTGGAAAAGTATAAAAGTGGGAANACCTCTTACACTAAATTTATTAGCAACGGCTTGATTTTTATCTATATTAATTTTTAAAATTTTAATCTGGTCTCCCATTTTACTTTTTACTGATTTTAAAATAGGATTCATTGCCTTACANGGTGCGCACCAGTCTGCATAAAANTCAACTAAAATTGGTTTTTCTCCTTTTATTAAATCTTGAAATGATGACATAATTAAAAATTAAATAGCGATTTCTTCATTTGTGATTTGTAGAGAAGTACTTTTTGCTATAGCTCCAAAACCNCCCTTAANNTCAGTNACATTANGAANACCATTNGCTTTTAAAATAGAACANGCGATCATGGATCTGTACCCTCCTTGACAATGAATATAATAATTGGTTTCNGATTNNTATTCACTTATATTTTGNTGAATTTGATCTAGAGGTCTAAANACGCTGTTCATTAAATGTCCATTTGCNTATTCCCCATTATTTCTTACATCAATGATATTTGATTCTTTATTTATTTCTGATTCAAACTGCATAGCATCAATAGAATGAACCATTTCTGTTTTATATCCAGCATTTTCCCAAGCTATAATCCCTCCATTCAAAAATCCAATCGTATTATCAATTCCTACTCTGGCTAAACGAGTAACAGCTTCATGTTCTCTACCTTCCTCAACTAGTAATAGTACCTCTCCATCTAATTTCTTCATGACTGATGCTGCCCACGGGGCAAATCCACCATCAATTCCTATGAATAAAGAGTTTGGTATATGNGAAAGGGCAAATTCTTGTGGCTTCCTACAATCAATAACNGTCGCTTTTTNGCAGAGAGATTTAAACTCTTTCGCNTTTAAAGGTTTTATNCCGCTCTTAATAATGTCATTAAATGTTTTATTAATGCCTTTATTCATAGCTACATTTACNGGGAAATAATTAGGGGGTTGATTTAATCCGCACGTCACTTCACTNACAAAATCATCCACTGTAAGNTTGTCATTTAGTGCNTAATTTAATTTTCTTTGATTACCAAGTGTGTCAAACCTCTCTTTACTCATATTCTTTCCGCATGCAGACCCAGCACCATGAGCGGGGTAAATAATGACGTGATCGCCTAATGGTTTTATTTTCTCTTTTAATGATTGATGTAATAATTTTGCAAGATCTGCTTGAGATAAATCACTTTTTACGGCTAAATCTGGTCTTCCCACATCTCCAATAAATAGGGTATCACCGGTAAAAATACAATACTCTTTTCCTTGCTCGTCCAGCAATAAATAACAAGTTGATTCNAGTGTATGTCCAGGTGTATGTAGTGCTTTAATATGTATACTACCTACGTTGAAAATTTCTCCATCATGGGCTTGATAAAAATCAAATGACGCCTCTGCCTTAGGTCCAAACACAATACTTGCTCCTGTTTCTTTTGCTAAATCTACATGTCCAGATACGAAATCAGCATGAAAATGGGTGATGAAAATGTATTTTAAACTTGTTTTTGATGAAGAAATTTTTTCTAAATAGACGTCTGTTTCTCTTAGCGGATCCACAATGGCACACTCAGAATCTGATTGAATAAAGTAGGTTGCTTCTGCTAAACAACCTGTGTAAATTTGTTCTACATTCATGTTGTAAAATTAAGGATACCGATTTTATTCAGCAAACCTTATCTCCTAAAAGACAAATGAAGTATTAAATTTGCGGTTATGATTTTCAAATTATACATTTCTTGGAATGTTGACCCTGCATTATACGAGGGTATAATTTCGTTACGTTACTACAGCATATTTTTTGCAATTTCTTTTTTGTTAGGATTCTACATTGTAAAAAAGATGTACATAAACGAGTCAGCTCCAATACAGTGGATGGATAAAAAATTGGTTTA
>NZMV01000063.1 GCA_002694645.1 Crocinitomicaceae bacterium
GACCATAAAGCAATACAAATAGACCTGAAATAAATAATCCAACACCCATTTCAGCCATAGAAAACATGTTTAGACCTTGTATAATAATGGGGATGATCACAAATCCCACTTGAGCACCTAAATAAACAAAGAAACCTCTTCTTTGTAGCATAAACATAAAGTATACACCAATACCTTCAATCAAAAGAAAAATGAGATTCAATAAACTCTCAAACTTCAAATTATCACTTTTTACTTGTATATAGTTATTTATTTGATCAAAAAGGTTCTCATCTACCCCTAGTTGGGAATATAAATCACTGATCATTTCCAGGGATTGATCCAATTGTTCTTGTTGAGCTTCCATGTTGGTAAAGGAGTTTTGTATGGAACCAAATAATCCCAAGAGTATATAAATTCCACTGAGAACACAAAGAACGGTTAAAAAAGAGGGGCGGTTACTTCCCTGAGATTGTTCTTCATTATTTTCTTCAAAAGTTGGTGTATTTTCACTCATTTAAATATTCTTATGTTTTTTTATAAAATAAATATAAAAAAAAGCCGCATTTCTACGGCTTTTAAGCGGACCGGACGGGACTCGAACCCGCGACCCCCTGCGTGACAGGCAGGTATTCTAACCAACTGAACTACCGGTCCTAAAAGAGGGACAAATTTAATTTTTTTTAAAGTAATACAAGCAATTCGATAAAAAATTTAATTTATTTTTTTTCTTTTAACTAGATACTGAAGTAAGACGTCTTCAAATCCATCTTCAATGTTCACATCTATTACATCTATTTGATGTTGTATTAACAAATCATTAAGTTGTTTGATATGACTCTCTCTTCTTGTTTGGTAAACTTCTTTAATCTCTCTTGGATGCAACTTGAGCTTTTCACCTGTTTCCATGTCAACAACATGATAGTACCTGTTCTTTAAGTCAAATTGATTTTCAAATGAATCATGTTGAACATGAAAAACGACAACCTCATGCTGGTTAAATTTTAAGTGTCTGATGGAATTATTTAAATCATTTAAATTGTCTAGACCCATAAAATCGGTAAATAAAATAACTAAAGATCTCTTTTTTAACAGAAGGGCTGATCGATCTAACATTTTTGAAATGGCAGTACCCTTTTTTTGATCTAATGTGTATTTTTCTTGTAACGATTTTTCAAGATGACTAAAAATATACCTTTGGTGAGGTAATGAAGATTTTGCAGGTGCATAAAAATCCATTTCNTCACTAAATAAGGATACCCCAAAAGCATCTCGCTGCCCTCTCATTAAATAAATAAGTGCTGCCGTAGCATCTATNGAAAAGCTTAATTTATTATATGGCTGATTATTAGGAAATAACATAGAGGANGAAGCATCAATCAAAAAATGGCACCTTAAATTGGTTTCTTCCTCATATTTTTTAATAAAGAGTTTATCGGTTTTTGCATATAGTTTCCAATCAATATGTTTTGTGGACTCACCGTTATTATATAGTCGATGTTCGGCAAATTCTACGGAAAAACCATGATAAGGGCTTTTATGAAGACCCGTAATAAATCCTTCTACAACTTGTTTTGCTAGAAGTTCTAATGAACCAAATTTTCTCGCTTTTTTGTAATCAATCAATTAAAGTAGTTCGTTCGCCAAGTTTGCTAATTCTGATCGTTCTCCTTTTTCTAATGTAATGTGAGCAAANAACTCATTTCCTTTGAGTCGATCAATTAGATAAGATAATCCATTACTTTGTTCGTCTAAATAGGGGGTGTCTATTTGAAATACATCACCAGTAAAGATTATTTTGGTATTTTCNCCTGCTCTGGTNATGATTGTTTTTACTTCATGAGGAGTCAAATTCTGTGCTTCATCAACAATAAAAATGACATTGGATAAACTTCGACCTCTTATAAAAGCCAATGCAGAGATATTCAACTTTCCTTCATCTTCCATTTCCTCTATTTTTCGATATTTTTTTTCATTTTGGCCAAATTGATTTTTAATGAATTTTAAATTATCAAAAAGAGGTTGCATGTATGGATTAATTTTTTCATCTGCATTTCCAGGCAANTAACCAATATCTTTATTNCTTAAAGGAACAATAGGTCTTGCTAAAACAATTTGATGATATAAATTATGTTGTTCCAAAGCGCTGGCTAATGCCAATAATGTTTTCCCAGTACCTGCAACACCCTGGAGTGTAACCAATTTGATATCTGGATTTAGTAAAGCATGTAATGCAAANGTTTGTTCAGCATTTCTAGGCTTTATTCCGTACACGTACTGTTTCTCCACTCTTTCNAGGCAATCATCAAGTGGATTATANTAGCTNAGCACAGAACTTTTCCCATTTTTCATAATATAAAAGCCATTAGCAGTCAGCTTATCCTTTATTACATTCGTGTCTGAAATNTTTCCTTGTTTNTACAGTTTATTGATGTATTCCGATTCTATGTTTTCAACCAATTGCTTACCCGTATATAATGTGCTATCCCGATCAATTTTNCCAGTCTCAAAATCTTCTGCCGTAATGTTTAATGCTTTAGCTTTAAGCCTGAGATTGATATCTTTTGAAACTAATATGACCTTAGAATCCTTAGCCGTAATTTTCAAAGAAAGAGCTGCGTTTAATATGTGATGATCATTTTTATTTCCGAAAATTTTAACNGCATCAGCCTCATTCGTGTCATTTTCTAAAATTATTTTAAATTTTCCTTTATCTTCTCCNTTTATAGGGATCCAATCTTGTAAGGTATAAGCATTACTAAGTCTATCTAAAATTCTGATAAATTCTCTAGCTTCATAATTTTTNGTATCATTCCCTCTTTTGAAATTGTCCANTTCTTCCAANACGGTAATCGGGATGGCTATGTCATTTTCTTCAAAGCAGTCNAGTACATTATGATCGTGTAGAATAACAGACGTATCTAACACAAATATTTTTTTGGGTTTTTTAGATTTTTTGGCCATCTCGGAATAAAATAATTGTTTGGAAAATTAGAAAAATATTACACATACGGTATCTAAAATTAACTTATTTGTAATTGAATTTATCAACATTATTTATAAAGAAAATTATAGGTTAAAAATTGCTTNTTTTTACGCTCATCTTCCACTTCTATTTCACATATTTTTTCTCCAGCTTNTAAATTAGCATATGCGTCTAGTGGAATAGTTAATACCGCATTCTTGTAGTTGTAAGTGCTGTAAATCCATTTTCCGTCAATTTTAACTTTATATTTTTCCACACCACTTAAGTTATCGGTAACTAAAAATTGAAGAGATTGATTTAAAGTCATNATTTCATTCACTCTTTTAGTCTTAATTACGGGTGCTGTAGAATCTATCATTAATGTAAAGTCTCCTAAATGACTTANGTTCGTAGTAATCCAATCACCAGACACTTCTCCCTTTCTATTTAGCACCTTACCTTTTTTTGAGTGATGAGCTATAATGATCTTACTTGGGTCATCAAACTCATGTTTATTAAATTTCATCGCAATAATGAATTTTTTCTTTTGAGGTAAGTTTTTGTTCTTTAGGCTTAACATCTTGTTTTTAAATTGATCATNAATTATAAAATCATCATAAAAAGTATTTGAATCTACTTGNANNAAATAATTATCATTTTCTATCATAAGCTTTTCATTTTTTTCTCTCAAGTTCAACGAATCATATTGAATATCCNTTGGGTTATTTGAACTGANNATGTTAAAGTTTAANGTTGACGTATTTCCACTAACATCCGANACTTCAATTTTTACATCGTGAATTAACGTATCATTAAANTGAATAGTACCACTGCCTAATTCCCTACGATATATGGGCAATTTATTTTCAGGATGAATAAATAGCTTATGAACGCTCTCCTTTTGCTCATGATAAGCATAATAATCTTTATGTATATTGATTTGTTTATTGGTGCTAAAATCTAACGATTTCATTTCTTGTTCAAAATACATGTTTCCATCTATCCAAACCTTTATACTGTATATTCCACACCTATTCTGAGCTAAATCATATCTGTCAATGGCGGATAAACCTAAACCTACATTACCGGATATCAATAAGGGCTTATCTGTAGTTAATATATATGATTGGTTTGTCTTTTTGAGTGTATACTGCTCTTGTCCCATCACAAATAAATCCTCTTTTCTGAGGGAATAAATTTTGAGTTTTCTCAATATGGGTGGGGTTTGATCCTTGACATCTATCCCATAAAGTTGGGGGTTCAAAGGCAATTCAGTTTTGGTCTCTCTAATCTCAAAATGAAGATGCGGCCCAGAAGATCCACCCGTATTTCCAGAATAGGCTATCACCTCCCCCTTTTCAACTCGAATCGTATTTTTTACTAGCGTAAAATCTACTTCCTCTGACTTTTTCTGGTATTGTTCTTTTCTAATAAACTGTTCTATTTTTTTTGGGAAGTGATCTAAATGTGCATAGACACTGGTTAAACCATTTGGGTGATCCACATAAATAGCCTTTCCATATCCCCAGTGAGAAATTTTTATGCGGGATACAAAACCATCTTCAACGGCATATATTCTATAATTAATGGTTCCGTTAGTTTTTATATCTAAACCAGTATGAAAGTGATTTGTTCTTAATTCACCAAAGTTACCTGACAGTATTATTGGAATACCTATAGGCGACCTGAAATTGGTTTGATTTTGCTGAGAGTAAACATTATGGTTAATCAAAAAAAATAGTATTACAGAGAAGATAAATTTGAAAATCACATTACAAATCTTGGTAAATTTTGTACCAAAAAAGCAGATTTTTAAAATAATTATACACAATCAAATTTAAATTTGAATAATTCATATTAGCGACTAACTTTGTATANAAACTCAAACTTGATGAACAAAGGAATCTCTGCTGTTAATGAAATTAGAAATTATGTGAAGGGNTTACAGAATTCCTTAACGGAAAGCAGTGAAAACGAAANGAAATTAAAAAGTCAAATTGAGCANCTTGGAGAAGAAAAAACCAACTTAAAAGAGGAGATCNTAAAACTTCAAGAACAAATTAAAATATTAAAATTGGCCAAACAACTANATGGTGAAGGGGTAGACAAAACTAAAGAAGTGAAGTTGATGATTAACGAAATGTTGAGAGAGATCGATAAGTGCATAGCATTAATGAATAAATAGAATGAGTGAATTATCTATAAAAGTTAATATTGGAGGGAGGTCTTATCCCCTAACTATTAAGCGAAGTGAAGAAGAAAAAATCAGAAAGGCAGCATCCAAGATTAACGAAAATTTGAAGGAACTGAAAAACAATTACGCAGTAATTGATACCCAAGACTTATTAGCGATGACCGTATTGCAATATGCAACAGATTCAGTTTCTACCAACAATACAGTGGAATTCGACCAACTTAGTGATGAAATAATTTCACTGAGGGACGAATTGATAGGATAAGCTAGTTGTATCGCCAACAACATTAGATTATGGACATAATTTCCATTTTAATTGGATTGATACTCGGGGCTTCTTTTGGAGGTGTACTGGCTTACATATTCATAAAAAAAATACANCATTCAAAAGAAAAAGAAATTATTGAAAAGGCCCATATACAGGGCGAAAACATAAAAAAAGATAAAATTATCCAAGCAAAAGAAAAGTTTCTTGAATTAAAGGAACAGCATGAAAAAACCATCAACAGTAGAGAAAGAAAAATTCAGGACAAAGAATTCCAATTTAAACAAAGAGAAAATAACCTGAAAAAAAGAGCTAATGAATTAAAAAGCAGAGATAATGAACTAACTCAAATAGAAGAAAAATTAAAAGGTCAGATAGAAGGCGTNCGAAAAAAGGAAGAGGAATTAATTGATAATCAAAGGAAACAAATAGAAATCCTNGAGAGAGTAAGTGGATTTAATGCCGAACAAGCNAAGGAGCAATTAATGAAATCTTTAGAAAAAGAGGCCANGTCCAAATCCATGTCAATTCTNAAGGAGATAAAAGATGAAGCCTTNTTGAANGCGAATAGAGAAGCAAAAAAAATACTCATCCAAACAATACAAAGAGTAGCAGCCGAACAAACTATAGAAAATGCCGTTTCTGTTTTTAACATTGAAAGTGATGATTTGAAAGGNAGAATTATTGGAAGAGAAGGAAGAAACATAAGNGCCATTGAAGCNGCAACTGGNGTTGANATTATCGTTGATGACACTCCTGAAGCCATTATTTTATCCTGCTTTGATCCAGTAAGACGCGAAATTGCAAGATTATCTCTGCNCCAGCTAGTAACGGACGGAAGAATCCATCCAGCAAGAATTGAAGAAGTAGTCTCCAAAACGGAAAAATCAATCCANGATGAAATAATTGAAGTTGGTAAAAGAACATGCATCGATTTGGGGATCCATGGCTTACATGCTGAACTAATGAAAATGGTTGGCAGGATGAAATTTCGCTCATCCTATGGGCAAAACNTACTACAGCACTCAAGAGAAGTTGCAAATCTTTGTGCCACCATGGCTTCTGAGCTTGGCTTANATCCAAAAGCNGCAAAGCGAGCAGGACTATTGCATGACATTGGGAANGTCCCAGAAGATGAACCAGAACTACCACATGCTATACTTGGGATGAAATTAGCGGAAAAGTATGGTGAAAAAAAAGATATTTGTAATGCTATTGGGGCTCATCATGATGAAATTGAAATGACCACAATGATCTCTCCAGTTGTTCAAATATGTGATGCGGTATCAGGCGCGAGACCAGGTGCAAGACGGGAAATGGTAGAAGCATATATTCAACGAATTAAAGAGCTGGAGAATACAGCCTTGTCATTTGATGGAGTCACTAAAGCCTATGCCATACANGCTGGACGAGAGTTGCGTGTTTTTGTAGAAAGTGAAAAAGTAGGGGATAAAAGAGCTGATGAATTGGCATTTGAAATTTCTGAAAAAATTGAAAGCGAGATGACTTATCCGGGACAAGTTAAAATTACAGTAATAAGAGAAAAAAGAGCTGTTTCCTATGCAAAATGATATACATAAGTTAAAAAATAAGCACATTTTAGTAACAGGTGGTGCAGGTTTCATCGGCAGTAATCTTTGTCATTATTTAGTGACAAATAAAATAAAGGTTACATGCTTAGATAATCTCATCACCGGAAAACTAGATAACATCAAAGATTTAATANATCAGGATGGATTTACCTTTGTGGAAGGAGACATTACCAATATTGAAGATTGTAACAAAGCGTGTGAAAAGATAGATATAATCTTACATCAAGCAGCACTTGGATCTGTCCCAAGATCCATTGAAAACCCAATTAACACCAACAATGTCAATATAAATGGATTTGTTAATATGCTTTGGGCAGCTAAAGCCAATAACATTAAAAGAGTAATTTACGCTGCCAGTTCATCTACTTACGGAGATTCAAAAGCTTTACCAAAGGTAGAAGAGAACATTGGCTCCCCTCTATCTCCTTATGCGGTCACAAAGTATGTAAACGAACTGTATGCTGATGTATTTGCCTCGTTATATGGTCTAGAACTAATAGGCCTTCGTTATTTTAATGTTTTTGGCCGCAAACAAGACCCTAACGGAGCATATGCAGCAGCTATTCCAAAGTTCATAAAGGCTTTTTTAAATCATGAATCTCCCATTATACATGGTGATGGATCTCAAAGCAGAGATTTTACTTACATAGATAATGTTTTACAAGCTAATATTTTAGCGGCAACAACTACCGATCGTGATGCTTTAAANCAAGTCTACAACGTAGCATGTGGAGAACAATCCATTCTCATTGATTTAGTAAAACATATTAGAAAATTATTAGCCAATTTTGATCCTGAAATTGAAAACATTCCAATTCAATTTGGGCCAGAAAGGATTGGAGACATTAAACACTCGTTAGCATCGGTTCACAAAATTGAAANGTTATTAAATTATAAAGCTTCTCATACNGTACACACTGGTATGGATGAAGCTATTTCATGGTATTGGGAATATTTTAAAAGTCATTCNTGAAANTTTTAAAATAGCTTTAAAATAAATTCTAAGCATATTTACTTTTTTAAATAAGAATTAAAATTTTAGTGCAATCACAACAAAAACAATTTGTTAGCATTATAAGGTATAAGATCTTATTTTAGGAAAATGAAAAAAAAAGAATCAAAATCATTTTTGGTACATGTAACCACACTTTTTACAGGTTCTTTTTTTGCACAACTAATTTCATTTGCCGCACTTATTATTCTTCAGCGATTATTTTACTCACCTGAAGATTATACTCCATTTAGACTGTTTTTTGAATTTACAGCAGTTTTTAGCAGTGTTGGGGCACTCAGACTTGAAAGCGGGTTAGTATTAGAAAGAGAAGATTATAATGCCATTACCTTATTGAGGATTTGTATTAAAATTTGTGTATTGATTTCCATTATCGGAGGTATTGTTTTTACCAGCTATTTCCTAAATGAAATCGAAGTTTTCAATCATCAGTATGCTCTTATTGTAATCATGCCATTCAGCATATTCATTAACGGAATGATACAAATTGCTCAATCCTGGTTTACAAGAAAAAGCTCATATATAACAATAAGCAAATCAAAAGTGATTCAAAGTTCTACAGCAGGTTTTTTCCAACTTTCGGGTGGGTTTTTAGGATGGTCATACATTGGGTTAATCTTAGGACGATTTTTAGGACTTACAAGTGGTTTTATTCAATATGCTATCTCATTTTACAAAAGCTCCACATGGAATAAGCGAGATAAATTATTGGAAAAAAAACTAATTCAAAAACATCAAAAATTCATTTGGTTTACTACTCCAGGTATTTTTCTAGGAAACTCCATAAACTTAATTATTCTTATCCTCTTTACGCGATTTTATGGAGATATATTCACAGGACTGACAGCAGCATCTCTTCAGTATCTAGGTCTTGTAATCATGCTGTTTTCATCTTCATTTGCTCAAGTCTACTATAATGAAATTTCAAAAATGCAGAATATTTCCAATATTAAAAAAATACATACCTACTGGCTTAAACGGTTACTTGTTATTAGTATATTAGGAATATTGATCTTATGGACTATTCCCAATGATTGGGTAACNTTTATTCTAGGTTACGAATGGAAAAACTTNATGGAAATCATTAAGATCATTAGCCCATGGATGGCCATGATGTTCATTGCTTCTTCCCTTTCCTTCNTCTTTATTCGTCTTGAAAAACAAAAGGAAATTTTCTTTTTTGATATATTTCACTTAGTACTTATCTTAATAAGTCTATTAAGCTCACATTTCTTAGTAAATGATAAATGGATAACGCTTTATTTCGTAACTGCAACACAATTCTTATTCTACGTTTTATCTGTAGTGATTGGATATTTTTTCCTGAACAGAACAATTAAAAAAACTAATCTTGGTTAGGCAAAAATATTTCTGCCATCATACATCTTGCACTACCTCCACCCAATGTTTCAATGGTATCAATAGGTGAATGCAAAATCTGTACATATTGCTGAATTTGATTTATTTGACTTTTGTTCAGAGAATGATAAGCCTTAGATGACATGACTAAATACTGATCTCCATTTAAATTTTGGACTTCTAACATGTTTCCAGCAAAATTATTCATTTGATCAAATGTTATTTCAATGATTGTCTTCTCTGTCTCCTTTAGTTGATCCATTACTCTTTGTCTTTCGTTTTGATCTAAGATAGCCTCAAGACAAATGACAGCAAATGAGCTAGCTAAACACATCATCACATTGGTATGATAAATCAAAGGACTTTGATTTGATGAGCTATGGTAACTTTTAAAACTAATTACATCATAATTCATTTTTTTCGCATATTCGGATAATAGCTTTTCAGAAGTTCTTTTAGAAATAGAAGCATATATGATACAATTTACCCTATCTAAAATCATACTTCCCGTCCCCTCAAGAAACAAATTCTTCTTTTCCCAGTGAGTAAAATCAATGATATTTGAAACTCGTAAATGATGTTTTTCTTTAATCGTATCAAATATTTCCAATCTACGTTCTAGTCTTCTGTTGATTGCATTCATTGGGTACAAATAAACATCGCCATTTTGATGCGTTGAAAACCAGTTATTTGGAAAAACTGCATCCGGGGTTTCGGCTCCATTATCATGATCAATAACAATAACTTCAACACCATTTTTTTGAAGTAGAGAAACCATGGAGTCAAATTCATTAACTGCTTTATTTTGTATTTGAGCGACCGTTTGAGACTCATCAGCTATTTGAAAATGATTATTAACTGCTGTTTCTTCGTTGAATCTAAAGCCAGATGGCTTAACCATTAAAATTGTATTCGTGCTTTGCATATTTATTCTCTTGAAAGAGGCAATGTGGAACACCTAAATAACCCTCCCATTTTAGATATCTCATTATATGCTACCTTCTCTACAGTAAAGCCGTTTTTTTCCAACCAATCATTTAAACGAATGAATCTGGGATCTGAAATGATGACATTCTTGCTTATGGAAAAAATATTCGTATACATGTTACTCATCTCTTTTGAAGTAACTAACAAGACATTATCATCACCGAATAACTTAATCAGTTGATTCACATCATTTTTGTCCTTAAATCCGTTGGGGGAAATGATGGCCTTATTTTCACCGATAGGCTGAAAACAACAATCTAAATGCAAAGAATTATCTTCAGGAATATGATCTGATTTGTTCAACTCAAAAGCAAAAAACTGGAGATGAGAAAATTTCTCCTTCAAGAAATTAAAACCATTATAATTGGTTCTTGTAACCTGTAATTTTTGGTAATCCTCATCATTAGAAACACCCACAAATACGTAGTTATTATGAATTATTATATCACCCCCCTCTGCAAAAGCATCTTTTGGTAGCTTAATAAGTTTTTTGGGACTGATTTTATCAGTTATAGACTTTATGGCTGGCACTTCTTCTTTCCTATCTTCAATCACGTTGGCTACCACAAATTTATCTCCTAAAACAAAACCAATGTCACGTGCAAAAACCTGATTTAAGCCAATGATGTTTTCAGGTCTATATACTACTACATCATATTTAT